>NZ_JAAVXH010000034.1:0-29547 GCF_012273755.1 Dickeya sp. CFBP 2040 | reverse complement strand
TTACCCATTTCTATTGCAATCAGAATGACATAAACTCTGTTGTATCATTATTACGTGCATATGAAAAATATGATCCAAAGCTTTTGGATGTCATTCAATTTGTAATCGTTGATGATGGCTCTCCCGTTAATTATGATATTCCTGATGTTAATCTCAATATTACCTGGTTAAAAATAAATGAAGATATAAAATGGAATCAGGCTGGCGCAAGAAACCTCGGTGTCCTGTATGCCAAATCTGACAAATTTGTCGTTACGGATCTTGATCATATTATCCATGAAAACACACTGCGATATATGGCGCGCAGACGCAACCCAGGTCGTTCTTTCTTTAAGATTTATCGCAATTCACCGGAAAATCCTGGAAAAATATACAAAGGTCACTCGAACCTTTTTTTCATGTCACGCGCGAGATTCATGCGATTCTTTGGCTATGATGAGGAATTTTCGGGGAATTATGGTGCGGAAGACTACCGCTTCGTGAAGTATCAGAAATATCAGGGCTCCATTCAACGTTATCTGCCAAAAAAATATCTTTGTTCAGAACGAAATCTTGACCGTGATAAATCATATCATACCCTGACGCGCGATCTCTCTGCCAACACCCCCATCGATGCCAGAAAGAAATATGAAATCGAAACCTATGGTAAAGAATATGGCCACAGCCGTATGTTTCTGAATTTCACCTGGAGCATAATAAAATGTCACCATCGAGCCGCTCCTACACCACAGCAGAATAAGTGGTGGAAGCCCTTATGGTGGTTTAGATATGCTTTCGCTTTCCTTGCCCGTTAGAAAAAAAGACATCTCTCTGGAAATATAAAACCGGGAGATGTCTGCCACATCTTAATGTGAAAACGCAGTGGCGTATTGTTATACCCATCATACTTCAAGTTGCAGGTGTGTTGGCTGTTTTCGCTCACCCGAATCACTTATCTGAGTCAGCTCACCGGTATTTACTCTCTTGCCGCCTTCCTGCAATTCGAATTATTTTTGGGTATATACCTCTGTGCTTTCTTTTTTTTATCGCGTATTTTCTTTTTTCACCGCGTATTTAGTCACATCAATCTTTTCTATTCGCTCACGAACTTTGGCTTCTACCTGCTGCAAGGAAATAAGCCTCATAAGATTATCTGTCTGTATATTAAGATTATTTTGTATACCATAGATAATATCATGCAATTCGGGGTCCTGATACGGTCCAGTCAGCGCCGGCGTTGCGGTAACAAACAGGCTCACTGTCGGTACCCGTAGTGCAACGGCAAGATGTAACGGCCCGGTATCCCCCGTTAATAACATGTCCATACCCTGAATAGTAGCGACCAACTCTTTGAGAGTCGTAGCACCAATATTGTTAAGCACCCTGGAATGATATTGGTTATCCAGTGTGTTGAAAAATGCTTTCCCTTGAGCAATCTCTCTCTCACCGCCGCCTATCAGCACAATATCAATACGTTCATCCGATGCGCACACACGTTCCGTCAGACGAGCAAAATACTCAACAGGCCAACAGCGTTCCGGTGTCGACGCCCCCATCTGGAAACCCAACACGATTCTGTGTTCATGTTTAATCGCAGGAGCAAGAGGAAACGGAATACGCATGGCAATGTCATTAATATCGGCGCCCAGCATAGCAACCAGTTCCAACCGCCGCTGGATAAGATGACCATGAAAACCGATAACATACCCAGACAGCCACCGGTTCATTGCCTCAATGCCGTCCTGATGGTTGTCGCGCAAAACATAACGCGCACCAGACAGCACCGCGCTCAAATAGTCGTATGGATCGTGGGAGTGCAAAATAATCGCTAAATCTGGCTCAGCAATATTCCGAATATCTTTCACCAGACGGGGGACAGAGTTGACCTTACTATTCCAGCACAAGACGTGCTGCCACTCCGATCCATCAACCACCAACTCATACAACTTTTGATGTACCACCAGCGTAATGGTGGCATCGGGAAAACGTTGGCGTACCGCATGTATCGCTGGCGTATTAAACATAAAATCGCCCAGCGCCGTCGTGGAATAAATGACGATATGAGAAAAATTGGTTTCATCCATTAATTGCTGTGCTGACTGCAAGCGCACTTTTCTGGGCGCAACCAACCGTAAGTAAAGATCAACCGCCTTGAACTTCCAGCCTTTCTTCATGCTTTAGCAACCTTGATACTCTGATAATACTCATAAAGCGTTTTACCCTCGGTTCGCTCTGACAACCAGGCAAACAATTGCGCCAAATCGTCATACAGTGCTTCTATCTGTGCCTCATTGGTGAATGTCGGGCTGCCACCTGGCATAAACTCTGAAGAGTGCAGCATAAACTCAACATAATCGCTCCCTTGCGCCAGAGTCCTCTCCACCACCATTTTCATCTGCGCCAGATTGTTTCTTTTCGGCCTCAGCCAGTGGACTGAAGGGCTACGCCTTTTACCCGCCAGTCGATCAAACGTCTGCTTCAGACCATTGACGATAGCGTTATGTTTGTATTGGATGCTCATCGGTACTTCAAGCAATGCAGACTCACCCGGCCTGTCAATCTGATTAATATCCATGAAATAGGCATGATGCGGGAAACCGCTGTAATCCGTTCCGCCTGTGCCCTGTGGTGCGCCGAGAGCCGTCTGCCAGTTGACGCGAGGCGTTACCGAACAATCCACCCGGTAACCAAACTCAACCAGCAGTCTGGCATAAGTCGTATTCATGGCCCAACGGCCAGCGCGGTGGCTGCGCATAGGCACCTGAAACGTCTCTTCCAGCAGCGACGTCATATAAGCGATTTTTTGACGCATGACCTCTTCAGGATATTCAATAAGATAAGGCTTATGATGCCAGTCATTGCCAGTCAAATCATGTTCCGGGGGGCTGTTCCAGGCGTGCAAATGCATCCCTACTTCCCCTTGATTCCTGGCGATAACATCACGCGCAAACTCAACATACGCAGGATCGCTTGCCATCTCATAGTTGGTCAGCCAAGTGGGTTTAAAGCCGTATTGTTCGCACAATGCCTGAAAGCGCGGTAGATAACGGGTATTTTCTGTCAAAATACGCTCGTCGTTCTGCCAAAGATTATCACCTTCAGTATCGATCGTAATGATAAACGCGGGTTTACTCATGGAAGTATTCACCTGATAGCCTGGGAAGCTTATGTTACGCAAGCTGCGTTCACTCCGTAAACCGTAAATGGTGGTTCAGCAGCGATATAACTGTCGGTTGAATATGGCCTAAGACATCCGAACGACGAACAACAGTAGCCACCCATAAGGATGTCATTTAAAATCACGGCTTGCTTGTAATGAGAACCATCGCAGATGAATCATAACGTCGCAGCCAACGCGTTCCAGCGTATTTTACTGATTAAATTACGCCATCATGGTGACATGCTGCTGATAACTCCTGTTATCAATACGCTGAGCGAATGCTATCCCGAAGCCCAGATAGATGTTCTGATGTATCTGGAAACACAGGATATGCTGGTAGCCAATCCTCGCATCCATCGTCTGATAACGATTGATCGACAATGGAAGAAAGAAGGTGTCGCCGCACAGTTGCGCTATGAGTTTCGCCTGCTTAAGGATATAACGGCACAGGGTTATGACATCGTCGTCAATCTGGCCGATCAGTGGCGTAGCGCTCTGATTACGGGCCTGAGCCGGGCACCGATAAGACTGGGTTTCGGCTTTCCCAAACGCCAACATGTTTTCTGGCGCTATTGTCATACCCATCTGGTCGATACCCATCGCCATGCGACACAACATACCGTCGAACAAAACCTGTCCATTCTGGACCCACTGACGCTACCCGCAGTGAATACACAAGTTTCAATGTGTTATACCCCATCCGACTGGGAACTCTGTCAGAAAAAGCTACACCAGCAGCACATCGGTGAGCGCTATATCGTCATTCAACCTACGTCGCGCTGGTTCTTCAAATGCTGGAGCGAAGCGAAATGGGCAGGGGTAATTACCGCGCTGCATCAGGAGGGGTATAAGCTGGTGTTGACGTCAGGGCCAGACGCGTCAGAGCAGCAAATGGTAGCGGATATTCTGGCTCGTTCCCCCGCTGATGGCGTCATATCGTTATCCGGCCAGTTGACGCTGCGACAGTTAGCCTCCTTGATAGATCATGCTGTGTTGTTTCTGGGCGTAGATTCCGTCCCTATGCACATGGCAGCTGCACTGCAAACCCCGTGTATTGCGCTATTTGGCCCTTCCAAACTGACATTCTGGCACCCCTGGCAAGCTACCGGGGAGATTATCTGGGCAGGTCATTACGGCAAATTGCCTGATCCTGATGATATTGATACCCAAACCGATCAGCGTTATCTGGATCTGATTCCTGCAGACGATGTGATTGCCGCAGCCCGGAGGCAGTTATCTCGTGAAACAACATCAGTGAGACAACTAGTGTGAGACAAGTATTGTGACGCCATTACGTATCGCGATAGTGCGGCAAAAATATCGTCCTGACGGTGGGGCAGAACGGTTTATCGGGCGGGCGCTTGAGGCTCTGTCTACGGATAATCTGCAGCTCAACGTGATTACCCGCGAATGGCAGGGTGATAGAAAAGCCAACTGGCAATTGCACTTATGTAATCCGCGCTACTGGGGGCGTATCAACCGCGAGCGTAGCTTTGCCGGGGCAGCGCGAACGCTATGGCATCAGCAACGTTTCGATCTGGTTCAAAGTCATGAGCGTATCGCGGGTTGCGATATTTATCGTGCCGGTGATGGTGTTCATCGCCGCTGGTTACAACAACGAGTGCGACTGCTGCCAACGTGGCGCAGCAAACTTCTGTTCACAAATCGTTTCCATCGCTATGTGGTGCAGGCAGAAACTGACATGTACCACAATCCGCAGCTCAAGGCCGTGATTTGCAATGCTGAAATGATAAAGCAGGAAATCATCGACGAATTTAGCCTGCCTGCCAGCAAAATCCATGTGATTTACAACGCCATCGACAGTACCGTGTTTCAGCCTGCCAGTTCGGCGCAGAGACAACACATTCGCGCCTCGCTGTCGCTGCCAGAGGATGGTTGCGTGCTGGTATTCGTCGGCTCAGGCTTTGAGCGCAAGGGGTTAGACGCGGCAATTCGAGCTATCGCCGCCACAAATCGCTATCTGATTGTCGTTGGGCAGGACAAAGCTGAACACAAATATCGCGCTCTCGCCACATCGTTAGGTTGCTTATCTCGTATCCGCTTTGTCGGTATGCAAAAGGACCCTCAACCTTACTATCACGCCGCTGATGGATTGCTGCTACCAACGCTGTACGATCCGTTTCCGAACGTCATTCTTGAAGCCATGGCGTGCGGGTTACCCGTAATCACCTCAACCACATGCGGGGGTGCAGAATTTATCCTGCCAGAACATAACGGCTACATCTGCGATGCGCTGGATATCTCCGCGCTGACTGACGCCATCATGGCTTTGCCATCATCGGCTCCTGGCAGCGCCATGGCACAGGCCGCGCGTACCCGCATCCTTGACGCGTCACCACAAAAACTTTCGCGGCAGCTCATCTCGCTCTACCAAACCATACTGGAGTAATACATGAGGATCCTGATACTTATCGATGGCCTGCCTGGTGGCGGAGCGGAAAAAGTGGTATTGACGCTCGCCGAAGGATTTATTGCCGCGCAGCATCAGGTTTCGCTGTTCTCCTTGCGAGATGTACAGGCATATCCGCTGCCTTCAGGGTTAACGTATCAAACCATCATCGATACCTGTCGGACACCCTGGCGTAAATTGCGTGAACTACCGCGCCGTGCAGCGGCACTGGATGTTGCGATTCGTGAAGCGGAAGCCCGGCACGGACACTTTGATCTGGTGCTATCGAATCTGCATAAAACGGACCGTATCGTAGCTCAATGCGCGACCCTGAACCGCAGCAACATCTGGTTCTGCCTACACGGTATGTTTTCCCCTTCTTATCTTGGGCATCGACGCGGTTTTTCACGCTGGCTGAAACGTCAAAAGATTCAACGCATTTACCAACGGCGCAATCTGATTGGCGTATCCCAGGCAGTACTGGACGACATGATGCAGTCTTTTCACGTCATGCCCAATCGCGCCGAGGTTATCAATAACCCATTTGATTTTGACCGCATTGCTGCGCTGGCCGCTCAGCCTTGCGAATTGGCGGGTCAGGAATACCTTATTCATGTCGGACGTCTGCACCCACACAAACGCCATGATCGTTTGCTTCGAGCCTATGCGCTAAGCGGCATTACGCTGCCGTTACTCTTGTTGGGCAAAGGGTCCGATGGATATACGAAGCAGCTCAAGCAGCTCGCTGAAGAACTCAACATCGCCAATCGGGTCATTTTTCACGGTTTTTGCGAAAATCCTTACCCGTATATTCGCCACGCACGCCTGCTGGTACTCAGCTCCGACAGTGAAGGATTTGGCAACGTTTTGGTAGAAAGCTTGTTCTGCGGAACACCGGTTGTCAGCACCCGCTGTCCAGGCGGGCCGGAGGAAATTCTGACAGGCGATCTGGCCCACGGCCTGTCCGATCTGAATGAGCGCGCGTTGGCTGATACGATGATATCCGTGTTGCAATCACCGCCGTCGATTGATCCCGAACAGCTCGCACGCTACCGCCTTGAGACAATCTGCGAGCGCTATCTGGCATTGGCAAAGCCACATTGATTCTGAATCAGAGCGGGAAGGCCATAGTCTGCCTCCAGTTACGCTACACCCCGTTGACGATAAGAAAGCAATACATCATTCCCTATTACGAATACAATACCGATGAATATGTTACAAAAGCTGTATACCTTTCTGTTTTACATCATCCAGCCGCTTATCTGGCTGCGTCTTTGGCTTCGGGGCCGAAAAATCCCTGCGTACCGCAAACGCTGGGGTGAACGTTATGGTTTCTACAAAGATCAGGTAAAACCGGAAGGCATACTGCTGCACTCCGTCTCTGTCGGAGAGACGCTGGCCGCAGTACCGTTGGTTCGCGCTTTGCGCCACCGTTACCCGTCGCTGCCGATTACCGTCACCACCATGACGCCCACCGGCTCTGAGCGCGCGTTATCCGCATTCGGCAAAGATGTCTACCACGTCTACCTGCCGTACGATCTGCCCGGTGCGATGGCGCGCTTTCTTGATCATGTGCAGCCGCGTCTGGTGATCATCATGGAAACCGAGTTGTGGCCTAACCTCATCACCGCGCTGCACCAGCGAGAAATCCCTCTCGTCATTGCCAACGCACGTTTGTCTGAACGTTCCGCTAACGGTTATCGCAAACTCGGCCACTTTATGCGTACGCTGCTGCGTCGCATTACCCTTATCGCGGTGCAAAATGCGGAAGACGGCGAGCGCTTTATCAATCTGGGGCTGAAACGCAGCCAGTTGAATGTCACCGGCAGCCTGAAATTCGACATTTCTGTCACGCCGGAGCTGGCTGCACGCGCCGTAACATTGCGTCGTCAATGGGCGTCTCTGCGCCCGGTGTGGATTGCTGCCAGCACCCACGACGGCGAAGAAAAGATCATTGTCGATGCTCATATTGAATTGCTAAAAGCGTTTCCCACTCTGTTGCTGATTCTGGTGCCGCGTCACCCTGACCGCTTTGACGACGCCAAAGCCATCGTCCGCAAGGCGGGATTGGAATATACCCTGCGCAGTGCGGGTAGTATTCCTCCTGCCTCGTCCCATGTCGTGATTGGCGATACCATGGGCGAATTGATGCTGCTATACGGCATTGCCGATCTGGCATTTGTCGGCGGTAGCCTGATTGAACGGGGCGGTCATAACCCGCTGGAGCCAGCCGCACATGCCATCCCGGTGTTGATGGGACCGCATACCTTTAATTTCAAGGATATCTGCGCCCGTCTGCAGGAATCCGACGGGTTGATCACCGTGCAGGATACCGCTTCACTAGTGAAACAGGTCACGACCCTGCTGTCGGACGATGACTATCGCCGCTACCATGGTCGCCATGCCGTGGACGTACTGCATAAAAATCAGGGTGCGCTGCAAAGCTTGCTGACCTTGCTTGAGCCATACCTGCCGCCACGGAGCCAGTAATGAACCGGAAACGCTTATCCGTTGTGATTATCAGCCATAACGCGGCAGAACTGCTGCCCGATTGTCTGACGTCGGTTAACTGGGCCGATGAAATTATCGTGCTGGACTCCGGCAGCAGCGACGACACGCTGGATATCGCCCGTCGCCATGGCGCGCAGGCCCATCAGAACACTGACTGGCCCGGATTTGGCAAACAGCGCCAACTGGCACAGCAGTACGCCAACGGTGATTACATCTTCATGATTGATACCGACGAGCGGGTGACGCCAGCGCTACGGCAATCCATCGAGACGACGCTCGCCGCCCCTGAAAGCGATGCCGTCTATCGCTGCGCCCGCCGCAATCTGTTTCTGGGGCGCTTCATGCGCCACAGCGGCTGGTATCCCGATGAAGTCATTCGCCTCTATCCCAGACAATACCGTTACAACAATAACGCCGTACACGAATCCCTCGACTACGGCGCAGCTAGGGTGATATCGCTGGGCGGCGACCTGAAGCACCTCACCTGTCGAGACTTGTTCAGCTTTCAGAAAAAACAGCTCGCTTACGCACAAAGCTGGGCCAACGAGCGTTTCCTGCAGGGCAAGCGCTGCGGTTTCAGCGCTATCGTGCTGCATACGCTGGGGGCGTTCGTCAAAACCTGGCTAATACGCGCCGGTTTCCTCGACGGTAAGCAGGGGTTGCTGCTGGCTATCGTAAATGCGCAGTACACGTTTAACAAATATACTGGATTATGGGCCTTGAATAACCAGCGAGACACTCGTCAGGAACACCAGCACCATGAAGACTAGAGCTATCTACCCTGGCACCTTTGACCCAATGACTAACGGTCATTTGGATCTGCTGACGCGTGCGACACGTATGTTTGACCACCTGATTCTGGCCATTGCCGCCAGTCCCGGCAAAAACACGCTGTTTACGTTGGAAGAACGGGTGGCGCTGGCGAAAGAAGCCACGCAGCACCTGTCGAACGTCGAGGTGGTTGGTTTTACCGATCTGATGGCCAATTTCGCCCAGCAGCGTCAGGCGACGATTCTGGTGCGAGGGCTACGCGCCGTATCTGATTTCGAATACGAACTGCAACTGGCCAAAATGAATCACCACCTGATGCCAACACTGGAAAGCGTATTCCTGATGCCATCTGAGCAGTGGTCGTTCATTTCATCGTCGCTGGTGAAAGAAGTCGCCCGTCACGGCGGCGATGTGTCGCACTTTCTGCCCTTCCCCGTCGCCACCGCGTTACTGAAAAAATTAAGCTGACAGCAGCGTAGTCTTAATTTTTCAGGAAAAAATGGCGTTTAACGCTGGCAACGTTTGCAGAAAAAGGTGCTGCGCTGGCCCTGCTTAATACTCTCAATCGCGGTGCCGCAATGGCGACAGGGTTCGCCGCTGCGGCCATAAACCTGCAATTCCTGCGCAAAATAACCCGGTTTACCGTCAGATTGCAGGAAATCACGCAGCGTAGTGCCGCCCTGCTCAATGGAACGCTGCAATACCTGTTTGATGGTGTGTACTAACTGGTTGGCTTCGGCCTCAGACAACGCCCCCGCTGGCCGCTCCGGCAGAATGCCGGCGCTGAACAACGATTCACTGGCGTAGATATTGCCGACCCCCACTACTAGCTTGTTGTCCATGATCCACTGCTTAACCGGCGTCTTACGGCCACGGGATTGGGCAAACAGATAATCGCCGGAAAAATCATCGCTCAGCGGTTCTGGCCCCAGATGCGCCAGCACCGAACTGGCCGCCGGGTCATCACACCATAACCAGGCACCGAAACGGCGTGGATCGGTATAACGCAGCACCTTGCCGCTATCCATCACCAGATCGACATGGTCGTGCTTATCCGGCTCGCGGTATTCCGGCAACACCCGCAGGCTGCCGGACATCCCCAGATGGATGATGATCCAGCCGGTCGGCAACTCAATCAGCAGATATTTAGCACGCCGCTGCACACTCAGCACCGGCGTATCGCTCAGCGATAGAATTTCAGGAGAAACAGGCCAGCGCAGACGAGCATTACGCACCTCCGCATACAAAATGGTATGGCCGACCAACCAGGGCGAAATCCCCCGGCGACTGGTTTCCACTTCGGGTAACTCTGGCATGTCTCCTCCTGCGAACTGTCCGGCTGAAGGGATAAAAAAACCCGGCCAAAGCCGGGTTTTTCAGATCCACTAAAATTACTTGATTTTAGCTTCTTTGTAGATAACGTGCTGACGAACAACTGGATCGAATTTTTTCAGTTCCAGTTTTTCCGGCTTAGTACGTTTGTTCTTCGTAGTGGTATAGTAGTGACCAGTACCAGCAGAAGAAACCAGCTTGATCTTCTCGCGAACACCTTTAGCCATGATTCAGTTCCTTAATACTTTTCACCACGGGCACGCAGATCGGCCAGAACCGCTTCGATACCCTTTTTATCGATAACACGCATACCTTTAGCAGATACGCGCAGCGTTACAAAACGCTTCTCACCTTCAACCCAAAAACGATGGGAGTGCAGGTTTGGCAGAAAACGGCGTTTAGTCGCATTCATTGCGTGGGAACGGTTATTACCGGTCACCGGACGCTTGCCAGTAACTTGGCAGACTCGGGACATGTCTATTCTCCAAAAATCAAATCAGCTCGAGCTTCGTAGAGGGTGTTGGCCGCCTCGTCAGGCTCTAGAGCCCATCTCAGCAACTTCACTGAAAAGACTCTGTCATCAGGATAAACCTGCTGAGATAGGCTCTTAACGCCACACCCAAGATTCTCAAAGGTGGCGTAGTATACGCTCTGAAGCGTATGCGCTCAAGTCCCGAACAACTAAAGATCCCTCAGGATCGCGGAAATATCTTTCAAATCCACCCCCGCTCGGCAAAAGAAACGTACTCGCCACGCCCGATGACCAGGTGGTCAAGCACCCGGATATCCAGCAATTGGCAGGCCTGAACGATTTTTCCGGTAATGGAACGATCCGCCTGACTAGGCTCCGCACGCCCCGACGGATGGTTATGCGCCAAAATCAGCGCAGCGGCGTTGGTTTTGAGTGCTTCACGCACAATCTCGCGGGGATGCACCTCCACACGGTTGATAGTGCCGGCAAACATCTCCTGATGACGAATCACCCGATGCTGGTTATCCAGAAACATCACCAGAAAAACTTCCCGCTCCTGATGCGCCAGCAGCAAGTGCAGATACTGCTGCGTCATCTCAGGATTAAGCATGGCATCCTCCCGCGCCAGATGAGAGGAAAACAGCCGGCGGGCCAGCTCCGTCACCGCCTGTAACTGCGTATATTTAGAGATCCCCACGCCCCGTGCGGTACAGAAAGTGTCTTTGTCCGCCGTCATTAACTGATACAACGATCCGAACTGCGCCAGCAGACTTTCCGCCAGTTGCATCACATGTGTACCCGCAACGCCGGTGCGCAAAAAGATCGCCAGCAGTTCCGCATCACTCAACGCTCCGGCACCCAACGCCATCAATTTTTCACGTGGCGCATCTCCGCCATTCCATGTCATGACCGCTCTCCTTCCCAAACGCTGGCTTATCATCTCATGGGCGTGTCAGAGGGACGATGGGTCGATTTATGGCTTGCGAAACGCTTCGCAGTTTTCTCTGTAGCGGGAAATGCGATACCTAAGATTCTTCGACCTGTCCCCGCTTATGCTAAAATGCGATCCCTTTTCGGCTGACAAACGGATATAACGATGACAGATTCCTCTGGTCTGCACGGGCTTTCCGGCGCTTCGCTTGCGGGAAAACATATTGTACTGGGCATTAGCGGCGGTATTGCCGCGTATAAGTGCCCGGAACTGGTGCGACGCCTGCGCGACAGAGGCGCTGAAGTGCGCGTGGTAATGACGCCGGCAGCCGGCGCGTTTATCACTCCGTTGACGCTGCAGGCGGTATCCGGTCATCCGGTCTCGAATGATCTGCTTGATCCCGCCGCCGAGGCCGCTATGGGCCACATTGAGCTGGGAAAATGGGCGGATTTGGTGATTCTGGCACCTGCGTCAGCGGATCTGATCGCCCGGCTGGCGGCTGGCATGGCTAACGACCTGCTGACCACCGTCTGTCTGGCGACAGCGGCACCGATAGCCATCGCGCCGGCCATGAACCAGCAGATGTACCGCGCTGCCGCGACACAGCACAATCTGGGCGTACTGGCTGCCCGTGGCGCGTTGATTTGGGGCCCGGACAGCGGCAGCCAGGCTTGTGGCGATGTCGGCCCAGGCCGAATGATTGATCCGCTGATGATGGTTGCAAACGCCAGCGCGCACTTCGCCCATGTCAATGATTTGCAACACCTGAATGTTATGGTAACGGCAGGGCCAACGCGTGAAGCATTGGACCCGGTGCGTTTCATCAGCAACCACAGTTCCGGGAAAATGGGGTTTGCCATCGCCGCCGCTGCCGCCGCACGGGGGGCGCAGGTGACGTTAGTCGCAGGACCGGTTAATTTGCCGACACCGGATAACGTCACCCGTATTGATGTTATCAGCGCGCAAGACATGCATCAGGCGGTCATGGCGCACGCCGCTCAGCAGCAGATTGTCATCGGGTGTGCCGCCGTGGCGGACTACCGAGCACAGGTGATTGCCGATGAAAAGATCAAAAAGCAGGGTGATGAAATCAGTGTCACTCTGGTCAAAAATCCGGATATCATCGCCGATGTGGCTGCCATGAGCGAAAATCGGCCTTATGTTGTCGGGTTTGCCGCCGAAACCAGTAATGTGGAAGAATACGCTCGCCAGAAGCTGGCCCGCAAACAGTTGGACCTGATTTGCGCGAATGATGTATCCCTTTCCGATCAGGGGTTTAACTCGGAAAATAATGCATTACACCTTTTCTGGTCAGGTGAAGACAAACGTCTGCCGCACGGCAGCAAACACCTGTTGGGCCAACAGTTAATTGACGAGATTGTCAGCCGTTATGATGAAAAAAATCGACGTAAAGATTCTTGATGCGCGTATCGGGCAGCAGTTCCCGCTGCCGACCTATGCAACGCCGGGTTCTGCCGGGCTGGATTTGCGCGCTTGTCTGGACAGCGCGATAGAACTGGCGGCGGGTGAAACCACGCTGGTGCCGACCGGTCTGGCTATCCACATCGCCGACCCGTCGCTGGCAGCCGTGATCCTGCCCCGCTCCGGTCTTGGTCACAAACACGGTGTGGTGCTGGGTAATCTGGTGGGGTTGATCGATTCCGACTATCAGGGGCAGTTGATGGTGTCGGTATGGAACCGCGGTAGCCAGTCTTTCACTATCGAACCCGGTGAACGCATTGCCCAGATGGTATTTGTGCCGGTAGTGCAGGCCGAGTTTAATCTGGTTAACGATTTCGTCGGCAGCGAACGGGGAGACGGTGGTTTCGGCCATTCCGGTCGCCACTGATACGCCCTATCCTTGCCTCCCAGGAAAACAATAAAGCCACAGCGTTAATGCGACTGTGGCGCTACCTGGTGTTTGTCCGTCACATTTTTATCAAGGGCCTTTTCTGACATGGCAGAGAAAGAAAATACGAAAAGGAATCGTCGCGAGGAAATTCTGCAGGCTCTGGCGCAGATGCTGGAATCCAGCGACGGCAGTCAACGCATCACCACCGCCAAGCTGGCCGCCACCGTCGGCGTTTCAGAAGCCGCGCTTTATCGGCATTTTCCCAGCAAAACGCGGATGTTTGACAGCCTGATCGAATTTATTGAAGACAGCCTGACCACCCGCATCAACCTGATTCTGCAGGATGAAAAAGACACCTTTAACCGGCTGCGACTGATTTTGTTGCTGATTCTCGGCTTTGCGGAGAAAAATCCCGGTTTAACGCGCATTATCACCGGCCATGCGCTGATGTTCGAACAGGACCGCTTGCAAGGCCGCATAAACCAGTTGTTTGACCGCATCGAATCTCAACTGCGTCAGGTACTGCGCGAACACAAACTACGCGGCGGCGCAGCGTTCCGCCATGACGAAACGCTGCTGGCCAGCCAGTTGCTGGCGTACTGCGAGGGCATACTCTCGCGCTTTATCCGCTCAGAGTTCCGCACCCTGCCCACACAGGACTTCGATATCCGCTGGCCGCTGCTGGCCGCCCAGCTTCAGTAAACGCACTGCGTGGCAAATCGCCACGCCGCTTACTCCACGCCTTGCATGTTACACGCCGAATTGTGCGCGATAGGCCTGCACCGCGTCCAGATGCGCGGCCATTTCCGGCTTCTCCGCCAGCCAGGCAATCAGATCGCCCAGCGTGATAATCGACGTCACGTTGCACTGGTAATCACGCTCCACTTCCTGAATCGCAGACAATTCACCACGACCGCACTCCTGTCTGTCCAGTGCTATCAGCACGCCCGCAAGCGTTGCGCCCTGTGCAGCAATGATCTCCATCGACTCACGAATGGCGGTTCCGGCGGTAATCACATCGTCCACCAGCATGATGCGGCCTTTCAGCGGACTACCGACCAGACTGCCGCCTTCGCCATGATCCTTGGCCTCTTTACGGTTAAAGCAGTAGGGCACATCACGGTCATGGTGCTCCGCCAACGCCACCGCGGTGGTGGTGGCAATCGGAATTCCCTTGTAGGCAGGGCCGAACAATACGTCGAATTCGACATCGGCATCCATCAAAGCCTCGGCATAAAAGCGCCCCAGCAACGCCAGATCGCGCCCGGTATTAAATAACCCGGCATTGAAGAAATAGGGACTGATGCGCCCGGATTTCAGGGTAAATTCGCCGAATTTCAACACCTGCTTGCTGAGTGCGAATTCGATAAACTGGCGCTGGTAGGCTTTCATGGCTCCCTCTCCTGTAACGACGCCGGAAGGCAGGATAACGTCCGCCTTCCTGACGACATAGCATAAAAAATGATGGCATAAAAAAGCGACCACCGGGGTCGCTTTGAAAAATCAGTTAGCCAGCACGGCCTTCTGCGCATTGACAATATCGCCGATGCCCTGACGCGCCAGCGCCAGTAACGATAACAACTCGTCGTGGCTGAATGGTTCGCCCTCGGCAGTGCCCTGCACCTCAATGATGCGGCCATCTTCGGTCATCACCACATTCATGTCGGTTTCTGCGGCGGAGTCTTCCACGTATTCCAGGTCGCACACCGCTTCGCCATTGACGATCCCGACCGATACCGCCGCCACCATGCCTTTCAGCGGGCTGGCTTTCAGCTTGCCGCTGGCCACCATGCCATTTAACGCATCGGCCAGCGCTACACAGGCGCCGGTGATGGATGCGGTGCGGGTGCCGCCATCGGCCTGCAACACATCGCAATCCAGCGTAATGGTGTATTCACCCAGCTTGTTCAGGTCCACGGCGGCGCGCAGCGAACGGGCGATCAGACGCTGAATTTCCAGCGTGCGGCCCCCCTGTTTGCCTTTCGCCGCTTCGCGGGCATTACGGCTATGGGTAGAACGCGGCAGCATACCGTATTCAGCGGTAATCCAGCCTTGTCCCTGGCCTTTCAGAAAACGCGGTACCCCTTCTTCCACTGTGGCGTTGCACAACACCTTGGTATCGCCAAACTCCACCAGCACCGATCCTTCAGCATGTTTGGTGTAATGACGGGTTAATGTGAGAGGGCGAATTTGCTGGGCACTTCGGCCTGTTGGGCGCATGGATCGTCTCCGGGCAGGTTCATTAAACTGGCGCGCATTATACGGTCTTCCCCCTGCCCTGCCTACCCGCCCGTCACGATTAAAACTTCATCACTTTTTCCGGCAGCGTCGCGGCGGTAATGCCGCCCTTCCTGATTTTCAGACACGTAACACCCGACGCGCCAGGTGGCGATACGGCTGATGGCCTTTTAAACACGGCCACCGTCGGGCTTTTCCGTCAATACAAAAGATTTTGATCTGACTGCTGCGACATAACCCACCGGTATACCCTTCGCCTGTTTTTCATAAATAACCATTAAATAACAATATATTAGAAAAACAAAACCCATACCCTAAAGTTATACCCTACCCATAAACAAGCATTCGTCAGGAAAAAATCATCGTGGAATAGTCTTAGACATCTCTTTTTATGCAACCACTCTGCAACCACCGGATAAAAACATCATGCTGATTCCACAACCTTACCTGCTTTTTCTTGGCGACGTGACCGATCCACTGGCGGTGAAAACGGCACGCGGCATTCACACCTGGCGCCCCGAACAGTGCGTAGGGCAGTTGCGTCTACCGGGCAGCACGGTGTCGCTGGGGCTTGATGATCTGGATATTCCAGCGGCCACGGCGCGTGGCGCCAAAACGCTGGTGCTGGGCACCGCCAATGCCGGTGGTTTCCTGCCGCCACACTGGCTGGATACCGTGCGCACCGCCATCGAAGCCGGTATGAACGTCGCCAACGGTTTGCACCAGCGGCTGACAGACGTGCCCGGATTACAGGCGCTGGCGGAACAACATCAGGTACAACTGTTCGATATTCGGCATATGCGCCCGGAACTGACCGTCGGCAGCGGCAAGAAGCGCAGCGGTAAACGTGTACTGACCGTCGGCACCGACTGCTCGGTTGGCAAAATGTACACCTCGCTGGCGCTGGAAGCCGCCATGCGTGCGCAGGGGATGAAGGCGGATTTCCGTGCCACCGGTCAAACCGGGGTGCTGGTTGCAGGCGACGGCATCGCCATTGACGCGGTGATCGCCGATTTTATCGCCGGTGCGGCGGAAGCGCTGTCTCCTGCCAACGACGACGACCATTGGGATATCGTTGAAGGTCAAGGGTCGCTGTTTCACCCGTCCTACGCCGGGGTAACCACCGGTCTTATCCACGGTGCCCAGCCGCACTGGCTGGTGATGTGCCACGAAATGGGACGTCCGCACATGCGTCACCTGCCCCATCAACCGATGGTGGAACTGGATGAGTGTGTGGACGCCTGCCTGCGTGCCGCCCGCGTCACCAACCCGGATGTGCAACTGGCCGGTTTCGCCATCAACACCTCCAACTATGGCGAACAGGCAGCGCGTGATTACTGTCGTGGACTGAGCGAGCGCTTCGGCGTTCCCGCCACCGATCCGATCCGCTTCGGTATCGATGAGATTGCGACGCTGCTGAAAACCCAGGGATAACCCGATGCGACAGATGCAAATTGAAACCGTAGAACTGCCGCTGGCCCGTCCGTTCGCCATTTCCCGCGGCACCCGTACCGCAGTTACTGTGGTGCGAGTCACGCTGGAAGAACACGGCTTTATTGGCCGGGGGGAATGCACTCCTACGGCGCACTATCAGGAAACCGCCGACAGCGTGACGCGCCAGTTGGAAAACGTACGTCAGGCGGTGGAAAACGGCATTGGTCTGGAAGCACTGCAACAGTCGTTGCCGCCGGGATCGGCGCGTAATGCGTTGGACTGCGCCCTGTGGCGGCTCAATGCTGCGCTTGCCAGACAAACGCTGTGGCAGCACCTCGCCATTGAGCCGCCGCAGTCGATCATTACCGCTGAAACCCTGAGTCTCGACAGCGTGGAAAACATGGCGAACGCCGCCAAAGAAGCGGTTTCTCGTGGCGCGCTGCTGCTGAAAATCAAACTCGACCGGGAACAGATTCTGGAAAAAGTGGCGGCGATTCGCCAGTCCGCGCCCGACGTGACGCTGATTGTCGATGCCAACGAAGCCTGGGGTGGACTGGCGCTGGAACCGCTGTTGCATCAGCTGGCCGCGTATCGCATCGCCATGGTGGAACAGCCGCTGCCCGCCGGGCAAGACAGTGCGCTGGCGGCCTTTAAACACGCCCTTCCGGTGTGCGCCGACGAAAGCTGCCACCACCGTGGCGACATTGCCGCGCTGTGCGACCGCTACGAGATGATCAACATCAAGCTGGACAAGTGCGGCGGGCTGACCGAAGCGCTGGCGATGGTGACACAGGCGCGTCAGTACGGCCTGCGCATCATGGTGGGCTGTATGCTCGGCTCCTCGCTGGCAATGGAAGCCGCCATGCCGGTGGCGCTGGCGGCTGAACACGTTGACCTGGACGGCCCTATCTGGCTGGCAGCCGACAGTTCACCGTACCTGACCTATAAACGTGGCCGCATCTGGCTGTGACAGAACCTACCGGAGTGACCATGACGGATACCACCTCAACCGCAATCCCGGCGGCGACCGTGTCCAACCCGGCACCGCAACCGGTGCTGGAGATAGACGACCTGAGCGTTAGCTTCAGCGGTCGCTCCGGCACCCATCTGGCGCTCAAGGGCGTCTCTTTCAGCCTCAACAAAGGGGAAGTGGTCGCCGTGGTCGGCGAGAGCGGTTCCGGCAAGTCGGTCACCTCGCTGACGGTCATGGGGCTGCTGGCGGCGTCTGCCCGCATTGAACGTGGCGGCATCCGCTTTACCGATAGTTCTGGCCGCCGCCACGATCTGCTGACCCTGAAGGACGACGCTCGTCGCCGCCTGCGTGGCCGCGACATGGCGATGATCTTTCAGGAGCCGATGACCTCGCTCAACCCGGTGCTGAAGGTGGGCGATCAACTCACCGAGGCGCTGCTGGACCACCAGATGTGCGATGCCGCCAGCGCCGACCGTAAAGCACGCGAGCTGCTGCGCAAAGTGCGCATCGCCGACATCGACCGGGTGATGAACAGCCACCCGCACTCGCTGTCCGGCGGGATGCGTCAACGGGTGATGATTGCTCAGGCGCTGGCCTGCGACCCGCAGTTACTGATCGCCGACGAACCCACCACCGCGCTGGATGTGACGGTGCAGGCGCGCATCCTGCAAATCCTGCGCGACCTGCAACGCCAGAGCAACATGTCGGTGTTGTTCATCACCCACGATATGGGCGTGGTGGCGGAAATCGCTGACCGTGTGGTGGTGATGTACCGCGGCGAGGTGGTGGAACAGGGCACGGTCGAGGAGATTTTCAACCGCCCACAGCACGACTACACCAAGGCACTGTTGGCAGCGGTGCCTCGACTGGGCGATATGCGCAACAGCGCCTGGCCTAAGCGCTTCCCACTGCTGGGACAGCAAAACGCGACGGCAGAGCCGGATCACATGACCGCACGTTATGACGCCCCGCCGCTGCTCGATATCCGTAGCCTGAAAGTGTACTACCCGATACGCAGCGGCATTCTCTCTTCCGTCACTCATCGGGTACATGCGGTGGAGCAAATTGATTTCGCCGTCTGGCCGGGGGAAACGCTGGCGATCGTCGGCGAATCCGGCTGCGGCAAATCCACCACCGGGCGGGCATTGTTGCGTCTGGTGGAAAGCCAGACCGATAACCTGTTGTTTGACGGGCAGGAGATTGCTGGCCTGCACAACCGCGATTTCCAGCCGCTGCGCCGCAAAATGCAGATGGTGTTTCAGGACCCCTATGCCTCGCTCAACCCGCGTCTGACCGTCGGCTTCACCATCGCCGAGCCGCTGCTGCTGCACGGGCTAGTGAAATCGCTGGAAGAGGCCACGCCACAGGTGCAGGCGCTGCTGAAAAGCGTCGGTCTGCAACCGGAACACGCGCAACGTTATCCGCACGAATTTTCCGGCGGCCAGCGCCAGCGTATCGCCATCGCCCGTGCCATGGCGCTGCACCCTCAGGTGATCATTGCCGATGAAGCGGTATCGGCGCTCGATGTGTCGATTCAGGCGCAGGTGGTCAACCTGATGATGGATTTACAGCAGAAGACCGGCGTGTCGTGGATTTTCATCTCCCACGACATGGCGGTGGTGGAACGCATCGCCAACCGCGTAGCGGTGATGTACCTCGGTCAGATTGTGGAAATCGGCCCGCGCCAGTCGGTGTTCAACAACCCGCAGCATCCGTATACCCGACGCCTGCTGGCGTCGGTGCCGATAGCCGACCCAGGCCGCCGCTATACACGCGAGCTGGACGACAGCGAAATCCCCTCGCCGCTGCGCAAGGCGAACGAGGTGGTAGAAAAAGCACGTTACCGCGAAGTCGCTCCGCACCATTGGGTAAGTGAAGCCGGGCTTGAGCCATCCGTCAGTAGCAGTAAACCGTAGTAATAAGTAGTGAACCGAGTAATTAGTGAACCAGGTAAGTAGTAAACCGTAATACCGTCCAACACCAGGGACACCTCACTGCCCGTGGGCAGTCATCGCGTCAGCAATGTACTGATCGTGATGAAAATTAAGCAGTAATAAAAAACCAGTAATAAAAACAATAACCGAAAGCAGCACAACAACCAGCAACACACACCATTTACAGGAGACACCATGAAATCGTTACTACCCGCAGTAACTTCACGTCGTTCCGCCGTCGCACTGGGGCTGTCATTGTGTCTGGCCGCTGCGGCTCAGGCTCAGGATCTGCGCATTTCCATCTATGCCGACATCACCGGGCTGGACCCGCACGACACCTCGGATACCCTGAGCTACTCCATCCAGAGCGGCATCTTCGAACGTCTGTTCCAGTTCGATGAGCAGATGAAACTGGTGCCGCAACTGGCGACCGGTTACACCGGCAACGCCGATGCCACTGAATACACCATCACGCTGCGCGAGGGCGTGACCTTTCAGGACGGTACGCCGTTCAACGCCGACGCGGTAAAAGCCAACCTTGACCGTCTGGCTGACCAGAGCAAAGGACTCAAGCGCAACAGCCTGTTCAATATGATCAAGAACGTGACGGTGTTGTCGCCGACACAGGTAAAAATCGAGCTGAATAAATCCTTCGGTGCGTTTATCAACACCCTGGCGCACCCGTCTGCGGTGATGCACAGCCCGGCGGCGTTGCAACAGTACCCGGACGAAACCCAGTTGCGCGTACACCCGGTCGGCACCGGTCCGTTCAAGTTTGTCGAATGGCAACAGGGCAAAGACGTCAAACTGACCAAATACGACAACTACTGGCAGAAAGGCTGGCCGAAAGTTGATAACGTCACCTTCTACCCGTCGCCGGAAGACGCCACCCGCGTCGCATCGCTGAAATCCGGCCAGTCCGACGCTATCTATCCGCTGCCGTCCGATCTGGTAAAAACCGTTGAAGATGACGCCAAACTGGCTATCCAGCGTGACCCCAGCATCTATCTGTTCTATATGGCTATCAACACCCAGCACGGACCACTGAGTGATGTGCGGGTACGTCAGGCGTTGAACTTCGCCATCAACCGTACTATCTGGCTGAAAGTCGGTTTTGCCGGCATGGGCCTGCCTGCCGCCTCTGCCATGGCGCCGCGCGTACAGTTCTTTGCCAGCCAGAGCGAGCCGAACTATAGCTATAGCCCCGCTAAAGCGAAGGAACTGTTGAAAGAGGCCGGTTACGAAAAAGGGCTGGAACTGAAACTGTGGACCACCAACCGTACCGACTATATTCGCAGCGCCCAGTTCTTCAAACAGCAGTTGGAGCAGGTCGGTATTAAAGTCACCGTCACCCCAATGGACTCCGGCGCACGCAACGAAAAACTGTTCGGCGTGAAAGACCCCAAACAGGCTGAATTCGACTTGTACTACGGCGGCTGGTCACCGTCTACCGGTGATGCCGACTGGGCGCTGCGTCCACTGTTCGCGACAGAATCCTGGGTGCCGAAAGCTTACAACGTCTCTTACTACAGCAACCCGGATGTGGACAAGGCTATCGTCGCCGGTCTGGCGACCTCGGATAACAGCAAACGCGCCGCCGCGTATGCCGATGCTCAGAAACTGATCTGGAAAGACGCGCCGGTGGTGTTCCTGGGCGTGCCGGACAACCTGGTGGGTAAAGTGAAAAATCTGTCTGGCGTTTACATGCTGGCGGACGGTTCGCTGATCTTCGATCAGGCTGAGTTCAAGTAATCGCACAGGGGATCGCCATGTTTGCTTATATCGTCCGACGTTTGCTGGAAATGATCCCGGTTTTGCTGGTGATCTCCCTGTTGGTGTTCGGTTTTATCAAGCTGTTGCCGGGTGACCCGGCACGGATCTATGCCGGCCCTGACGCCCCCATCGAGGCGGTGGAAGCCGCCCGTGAGCGTTTGGGGTTGAACGATCCGCTGCCGCAGCAGTACCTCAACTGGCTGGCCGGGTTGGTACACGGTGATCTTGGTATCACCTACCGTACCCAGCAGCCGGTGTTGAGCGTCATCCAGAAAAGTTTTATGCCGACACTGTGGCTGGCGCTGGCTGGTTTCGTCTGGTCGGTGATCCTCGGCCTGCTGATCGGCGTGTTTGCCGCCCTTAAACGCGGCAAATGGCAGGACTGGTCACTGATGAGCCTGGCCGTAGGCGGCATCTCAATGCCGCCGTTCTGGCTCGGCCTGCTATTAATCCAATTCGTCGCCATGCCGTTCGGCGTGTTCTCCGTCAGCGGTTACAACAAACCCGCCGACATCATTCTGCCGGCGCTGACGCTGGGGGCCTCGGTGGCCGCCGTGATGGCGCGCTTTACCCGCTCGGCGTTTCTGGAAGTGATGCAGGAAGATTATGTCCGCACCGCCCGCGCCAAAGGGCTGCGTCAGCGGCTGATCGTCTGGAAACACGTGATGCGCAATGCGCTGATTCCGGTTATCACCATGCTTGGGTTGCAGTTCGGTTTTCTGCTGGGCGGCTCGATTGTGGTGGAAAGCGTATTCAACTGGCCGGGGCTAGGCTGGTTGTTGATAGAGTCCATCAAAACGCAGGATCAACCGGTGATTCAGGCGCTGGTGATGCTGTTCGTGTTTGAATTTATCCTGATTAATCTGCTGGTTGACCTGCTGTACGCCGTGGTGAACCCGGCCATTCGTCTGCGTTAGGAGCTGCGATGAACACTTCTCAAGAGCCGACCGCGGCGACCTTTTCCGCCCTGAACGACAACGCGATTCGTTCACCGTGGCGCGATTTTCTGCACGCGTTTATCCGTAACCCGATGGCGCTGGCCTCCGGCGGTTTTGCTCTATTGCTGGTGCTCGTTGCGGTGTTCGCCCCCTGGCTGGCACCGTGGAACCCAATGGAGCCGGACTGGATGGCGCTCGGCGCAGCGCCTTCCGCCGACCACTGGATGGGCACCGACGATTTGGGCCGCGACGTGATGAGCCGCATTATTTACGGCGCACGCATTTCGCTTTACATCGGCATCATCTCGGTCACGCTAGGGATGCTGGTGGGCATCGCCCTCGGTTTACTGGCGGGCTATTATGGCCGCAGTATCGACATGCTGATCATGCGCGGCTGCGACGTGCTGTTCGCTTTTCCCGGTATGTTGCTGGCGATTGCGGTGGTGGCAATCCTCGGCCCCGGTCTCAATAACGTGATTATTGCGGTAGCGGTGTTCAGTGTGCCGGTATTCGCCCGCATCGTGCGCGCCTCTACGTTATCGCTCAAGCAGGCGGCTTATGTTGAAGCGGTGCGCTGTGCCGGCGCGCCGGACCGGGTGATTCTGCTGCGTCATATTCTGCCGGGTACGCTGCCGAATGTGATTGTGTATTTCACCATGCGTATCGGCACCAGCATCCTGACCGCCGCCGGGCTGAGTTTCATTGGTCTGGGACCAGAGCCGGACGTGCCCGAATGGGGCAACATTCTGGCGATGAGCCGCAGCATGATGATGGCAGGCCAATGGCACGTCAGCGTATTCCCCGGTTTAGCTATTTTCTGCACCGTGCTGGCCTTTAACCTGCTGGGCGATGCGCTGCGCGACACGCTGGACCCGAAACTAAAAAGCTAAGCGAAAAGACCATGACACCTTATCAACAGGCGCAACTGATACCGCTGCTGCAACGCTGGCGGACAGAGCGGCAACTCGGCACGCCGCGCCTGCCCTGCGGCCCGCATAATCGCCTGAGCGACGTACCCGGCGTGCGGGTCGGCCATGCTACTCTGGCCGAGGGCGAGATTCAGACCGGCGTCACCGCCATCCTGCCGAACAGCGACAACCTGTTTACACAACCGTTGCCCTGCAGCGCGGCGGTGCTCAACGGCTTCGCCAAACCGGTAGGGCTGGTGCAGATTGAAGAACTGGGACAATTACAAACCCCCATCCTGCTCAGCAACACCCTGTCAGTCGGCACACTGTTCACCACGCTGGTGCGCGACGCGATTGGCCGCAATCCCGAACTGGGCCGCCGTTTGCCGACCGTCAATCCGCTGGCGCTGGAGTGCAACGACGGCTGGCTTAACGACATTCAGGCGCTGGCGGTGACCGAAGCGATGGCACGCGCGGCGCTGGATAGCGCCACGGCGGATTTCGCCCGCGGCAGCGTCGGCGCCGGGCGCGGCATGAGCTGCTTCGCGCTCAAAGGCGGCATCGGCACCGCCTCCCGGCGGATTCCCGCGCTGAACGCCACCCTTGGTGTACTGGTACTGGCCAATTTCGGCACGCTTTCGGCCCTGACGTTAGACGGCGTGCAGGTGGGTGAAGCCATTGCGCCGCTGCTGCCGGAACTGACGCCCCAGCGCGATGCCGGTTCCATCATCATTATTATGGCGACCGACGCCGCGCTTGATGCCCGCCAGTTGACCCGCATCGCCCGCCGTGCCGGTGCTGGTCTGGGGCGGCTCGGCAGCTATTGGGGTCACGGCTCCGGCGATATCGCCGTCGCCTTTTCTACCCAACCGACGCCGCAGCCGCTGGAAGACGCACAGCTGGAACCGCTGCTCAACGCCGCCGCCGATGCTACCGAACACGCGGTGCTGGATGCGCTGTTACAGGCTGAGGCCGTCACCGGTTTTCGCGGCCACCATCGCCCGGCCCTGACGCAGGTACTGGACCGGCTGGCACAAGATTTCGCATAACCGCCTGAGAACAGGCGATAAGGACGCTGACATGAAAGTATTTATTTCTGCGGATATCGAAGGTATCGCGGGTGTAATGCGCCCGGAACAGTGCAGCCCCGGCACGCCGGAATACCAGATCGCGCGCGGGCTGATGGAGCAGGAAGTGAACGCCGCCATCGAAGGCGCGTTTGCCGGAGGCGCCAGCGAGGTGGTAGTGGCCGACAGCCATGCCGCCATGACCAACCTGCGCGCTGAAAACATCGACCCACGCGCCCGGCTGGTGCAGGGCAAACCACGCGGTTTGTCGATGGTGGAAGGGCTGCAACAGCAGCAATTCGATGGCCTGATGTTTATCGGCTACCACAGCGCCGCCGGAGAACATGGCGTGCTGGCGCACACCATTAATGGCCGGGCGTTCTACCGGGTGCGCATCAACGGCGAAGTGATGGGCGAAAGCGACATCTACGCCGCGGCTGGCGCTGAACTCAACACCCCGCTGTGGCTGGTCAGTGGCGACGACACACTGCAAAGCTGGATCAACCGCTACTACCCGGCAGCCAACTACGCCTGCGTGAAACGCGCCATTTCTCAGACCGCGGCAGAATCGCTCAGCCCGGAAGCCGCGCGCAACGCTATCCGGCTGGCGGCGACGCAAGCGGTGCAACAGGCGCATAAAGAAACCACTACCCGTTTGCAGCCGCCGTATGAACTGGAACTGATGGTCGCCAAACCGGTGCTGGCAGACCTGTTCTGCCTGATTCCGGGCGTCATCCGCAAAGACGCGGTCACCGTGGGCTATCAGTCGCCCACCATCGCGCCAGTCATCAGCCTTCTGGGCGCCTTTTCCTATCTGGCAACCACGCAGAATTAATGCCCTGAACATTAAGGAAGTACATCCAGGATGAAACCGGTTATTGTAATTCATGGCGGCGCGGGTGCGCTCAGCCGCACCGCGATGGACAGCGAAAAAGAACAACGCTATCGCGCCACGTTGCAGGCGATTGTCACCTGTGGGCAGGAGATTCTGGCTGCCAACGGCAGCGCGCTGGATGCCGTCACCGAAGCCGTACGTTTGCTGGAAGAGTGCCCGTTGTTCAATGCCGGCAAAGGAGCCGTGTTTACCCACCTCGGCACCCATGAACTGGATGCCAGCATCATGGATGGCCGCTCGCTGGACGCCGGTGCCATCGCCGGGGTTAACCACATCCGCAATCCGATTCTGGCAGCCCGTGCGGTGCTGGAGTGCAGTCCGCACGTGATGTTCACCGCAGAAGGCGCAGAAGCATTCGCCCGTGAGCAAGGGCTGGAGATGGTCGAGCCGGATTTTTTCTCTACTGATGAACGCTACCAGCAGTTGCTGAAAGCACAGGCAGGTGATGGAAAGATCCTGCTGGATCACGACGGTGAACACCAGACGCAGGGCGCCGATCCGCTCGATCCGGATCGCAAATTCGGTACGGTCGGCGCCGTGGCGCTGGACGCCACCGGTAATCTGGCAGCGGCGACCTCCACTGGCGGCATGACCAACAAACGCGCCGGGCGCGTCGGCGACTCGCCGATCATCGGTGCCGGCTGCTACGCCAACAACCGCACCGTCGCCGTCTCCTGCACCGGCACCGGCGAGGTGTTTATGCGAACCGTCGCCGCCTATGACGTCTCGGCGCTGATGGAATACGGCAATCTGCCGCTGTCGCAGGCCGCTGACAAGGTCGTGATGGAAAAAGTGCTGGCGCTGGGCGGTAGCGGCGGGCTTATCGCTGTTGACTACCAGGGCAATATCGCACTGCCGTTCAACAGCGAAGGCATGTACCGCGGCTACGGTTACGTCGGCGAGGAAGCGGTAGTGGGGATTTACCGGGAAGGAAGCTGCACATAACCGGTTAGCCCCTGTGCTTCCAGACCCTGTATTTCCACGCCCTGCAACACCGACTGACCAGGCGTGACGGGCACGTTGACGACAGCAGCCTGCGGCGTTGCACGATAACGTACGTAACGCCGGCCCTGTTCATCGGTCTGTATCGCCTGTGGCGCAACGGCAATCCCCTGCTCATTGCGATACAAAATCACCGCCAGCCGGGCGCTCATGCCAAGGCGCACTGGCTGACTGCGTTCTGACAGCGGACTGTCAATGGCAACCACCACATCGTAATACGCTCCGGTACCTTGCCCTTCCGTGGCGTTGGTCTGCATGGCGATAGTAGCGATATGCCCATCCAGCACCTGCCCGGCAAAACCATCGCCGCTAATTTGTACTGGCATACCTTCTCGTAACAGATGCAGATCCGTTTCTTCTACCCGCGTCAGCACCTCAAAGTGATCCTGACCGATAACCGTCAACAGCGAGACTCCCGGCGTCACCGCGATGCCCGGTTGTACCATCATCGGTTTGTTGCTCTGTGGCGTGGCCGCTCGCACAATAAACCCCGCTACCGGGGCGACGACGTCACGCCGTGCATACATCGCCTCCAGCGTCTGATAACGCGACTGCGCGTTAAGCAGCTCCATCTCGGCAATCTTGCGCTCTTCTCCCTGCCCACGAGCCAGTATCGCCGTCAATTCTTCTTGTGCGCTGATCACATCCTGACGCTGGGTGCTCACCTGCTGCATCAGTGTGTCAACCTCCATGCGAGCGACAATACCCCGTGCGAACAGCGCCTGCGTATCACGCAAACTGGCCTCGGTCTGGCTAAGCGACTGTCTGGCATGGCTTAACGCACGCCGTGCACGGGCCACGTCGGTACTGCTGTCCCATTGGCGTAATTGTTGTACCTCGCGCTGCACCTTCAGTACGTCGGCCTCGGCCTGCCGCATCTGAATGACCAGCTGTGCCGGGTCCAGCGTCAGCAAGATTTGTCCTTTCTCAACCTGCTGCCCTTCTTGTACCCGCACCTCACGAACCACGCCTTCAAATGGGGCTGTCAGCGTGATGCGCGTCGCCGCCTGAATTTGCCCGACCAGACCCAGCTGGGTTTCCAGACGCTGTGGCGCAATGGGCATCCAGCGTTCCGATGCCGCTGTTGCCGTTGAGTCTGACGGCGGCGTCCACCGCCACCAGAGCACAACAAGCAGCACGATCACCAGCAGGATGGTCAGGAACCTTGCGATACCGCCTGATGGCAGCGCCCACTGTTTAGGTGTCAAAAATTTAATCATTTAACGCGATATCCCAACTTTCCAGTGTGGTGCCAAGCGTTTGGTCCAGCATCGCCTGCGCATTCAGGTAGCTAATCAACGCATTGAGTCGTGCATTTTCCGCATTGCGCAAATCGTTTTCGAAACTCAGTACCTGAAAGTTGCTGGAGCGGCCAGCCGTCAGCTTTTCCCGCTCTATTTCCAGCTTACGGCGCGACAAATCGCGAGCGCGCTGGGCGATTTCAAACTGACGCCAGCGCACCCCGATAGCCCTGACCGCGTTAGTCACATCGCGCTCAAGTTGCTGGCGCGCTTCTGCCAGTTGCAACGCCTGATTGCGTACCCTGACCTGTGCCTGAATATCCGCCTGCTGGCGGCTCATATCCCCAATCGGGATATCTACCTGCACCCCAACATAGTTTTCCCAGGTGCGCGAATGGCCGCTCACGGTATTGCTGTCGCTCACCTGACTGCGCCCCCCCACCAGCGACACATCCCACAACCGCTCGTTACGCGCCACCGTCAGATTGATCTGAGCCTGTTCCGCGCCAATCAATTGGCTCAGATAAGTCGGCTGAGATGCCTGCGCCTGCCTGAGCGCCTGAGCGGCATCGACATCAATACGCGATGCCTGCATGGCATCCGTCGCCACAATCGGCGTGTTCAGGCCAAGAGCCAGCAACTGCAATAGCGCCAGCCGGCTGGTCTCCTGCTGATTACGCGCCTCTTCATAACTGAGTTCCTGAGTGGCGACTTCGGCTTCGGTTTGCACTATCTCAAATTCCGCCATCCGGCCTGCGGCAATCATCGCCCGGTTGACATCCAGCAGTTGCCGCGCCCGTTCCAGTGCATCCTGTGCTATCTGCACCTGTTCTTGCGCCCGCAGTAAATCACGATACGCGATGATGACCTGGGTGATCGTCTGCGAGACGGTCGATTTCAGGCCCAGCCGGTTCATCTGCTCCGTCAGTTGCGCCAGCCGCACCGGCGCGGCGGCAACATCCCGGCCTGCGCCACGCAGTAGTGGCTGGATAACGGAAATATTCGCGCCATCGTTACGCGATACCCCGGCGACATCCGCCTGCGTATGGCGTACGGTCCAGCCCAGGCTCATGCGCGTACCGTAGGGCGTAAGCAAGGTGGAGGTGGGCGTCAGGCTGCCCTGTCGATAACTATCCGCCTGATTTCGCGCCGACAAATAGCTGCCACTGAGCGCCAGCTTGGGGGTAAAACGGTCTTCAGCCACCCGCAGATCAAATTTCTGCGCCACCCGGTCAAGGTAGGCGCTGCGAATAGCGCGGTTATCACGTAGCCCAAGATAGATCGCGTCACTGAGTGTCAGTTCAATACGCTGGGCATTCGGCAAAGCGTTGGCTGAGAATGACGAGGAGCCTGCACGGGTTGCCTGCGACGGGTTCAGGGCCGCCGCGGCAAAGCCTGCAGGAACAGTCAGCAACACCATCAGCGATAACAGGCGCACGTTATTCATCACGCAGCGCCCTGACAGGTTGCAGACGGGCCGCCGACAGCGCCGGATTCAGGCCAAAAAACAGCCCAGCCAGCACCGAGCTGCCCACGCCCAATAACAACGAGAGTGGTGCAAAGACAAACCCCGCCCAGCCGGAAACCACCACAAACAGCCAGGCCACCCCCACTCCGGCCAGCGCACCCAGCAGCGCCCCCGCGGTAGTCAGAGCGACAGCTTCCAGCAGGAACAGACTGGCGATGTCGCGGGGCCGGGCGCCCAACGCCATTCGCACTCCTATTT
>NZ_JAAVXH010000033.1:0-133093 GCF_012273755.1 Dickeya sp. CFBP 2040 | reverse complement strand
ATAAATTCTGCGTAAACTCTCTCTGTAACCTGTTTCAATGTGGTGCCATCGGCACACAACACATCAGTAAAAATGATTCCTCTCAAAAATAACGTAATCAATTACGTTTCAGGTCAACACTGGCCCTTGAAGGTATGGTGAATTATGAGGTTTAAACGTTGTTGACCCTGCCAAATATGCCCGGCTGGTAACAGTGATTTGCTGTATGACAGACTATAAAAATAAAAATGCCGATCAAAAATTGATCGGCATAGTTATAGTTTTCCGTTTTACGACCAGGTCGTTAACAGAGAACTACATTAGAACTGGTAAACCACACCCACCGCAACGCGGTCATTGGTTGGCAGCTTATACTGGTTGTTATCTTTCAGCAGGTTGATGTCGTACTCAGTGTAGGTAGAGAAGTTCTTGTTGAACGCGTAGGTCAGACCCAGGCTAACGTACTTGGTGATGAAGTCGTTAGTGGCTTTACGGTCATCTTTCGCTTTAGCAGAAACATAACCTAAAGACGGAGTCAGGCCGAAATCAAAGTTGTACTGAGCAACCGCTTCAAATACTTTGGTTGTATCCAGTGCTTCTTTCTGATTTCCAGTTGTGTCAGTAAATTTGCTGACAGCACCCGGCTGGAAGGTATTGTTCGACGTGTAGCTTAAGTTATGGTACTCACCGTAGGTGGTGGCAACATAGATGCTGTTAGCATCATATTTCAGACCGGTTGCCCAGGCTTCAGCTTTTTTGCCCTGGTTATCAAGCACCTGAGCCTGAGTACGGTTAGCCTGAGTATAAGAACCGATCACACTTACGCCAAAAGGTGAAGTATAGCTGGAAGATGCTGCCCAGCCAGCACCAGTCTCTCTAGCTAAGTTGACAGAGTCATTGTGCGCGCTCTGGTAGCCCAGTGCGAAGTTCCAGCCATCAACCAGACCGAAGAAGTTTTTGTTGCGGTAAGTGGCAACACCGGCGTTACGGCCAGTCAGGCCATCAGTGTAAGCCTGGTCACCGCCAAATTCCGGCAGCACGTCGGTGTAAGAGATACCATCATAACCTACAGCGCGGTTACGACCGTAATCGATAGAACCGAAATCACCAAATTTCAGGCCGGCATAAGCGTAACGAGTACCACCCGCAGCGCTGTCGTTCTTAGCTTCAGTTTCTTCAGTGCGGTTAGCATTGAAATTGTACTCGAAACGGCCATAGCCAGTCAGATCGCTGTTGATCTTGGTTTCGCCAGTGAAACCCAGACGAGCATAAGTCTGATCACCGCTGTTGCCGCTGTCTTTAGAGAAGTAATGCAGACCAACAACTTTACCGTTCAGGTCCAGTTTGTTACCGTCTTTGTTGTACACTTCAGCTGCGTTAGCTGCGCCGGCAGCCAGCAGAGCCGGGATTACCACTGCAAGAACATTGCGCTTCATCATTATCAATTACCCTCATTGGTGTTATTCAGACTTCTGCATCACAATAAAAAAACCGTAGTGGAACTTTTTCGTGATAGCCGATGTCTTCCTGTGTCTGCACGCAGTTTTCCATTCAGCCGTCCGTTAATCTACCGTTTAAATGATACCAATTTCTAAATTATGTAACTTTTATAAAAAATATATGTCAATTTGTAAAAACAACGGAACTTTGTGAGTCACTTCTAAAATAAAAAAAGAAGGGCGCCATAGAGCGCCCTTCTTAGTGCAGATATTTGTTTTTCTTATGTTATTTTTTGCTTAGAACGTAGCGCTACGGGGTGTGCGCGGGAACGGAATCACATCGCGCACATTTTGTACACCGGTTACATAAGCTATTAAACGCTCAAAACCAAGACCAAAACCCGAATGCGGGATGGTGCCGTAACGGCGCAGATCGCGATACCACCAGTAGTCTTCTTTACTGAGTCCCATTTCTTCGAGACGGCTGTCCAGTTGCTCCAGGCGTTCTTCACGCTGAGAACCGCCAATAATCTCGCCGATGCCCGGTGCCAGCACGTCCATCGCGGCGACGGTTTTGCCGTCGCCGTTCATGCGCATATAAAAGGCTTTGATGTCTTTCGGGTAGTTTTTAACTACGACCGGCGCCTGGAAGTGTTTTTCAGCCAGATAACGCTCGTGTTCGGAAGAGAGGTCGATACCCCAGGAGACTGGGTTCTCAAATGCCTGCCCACAGTTTTCAAGAATGGTGATGGCATCGGTGTAATCTACCTGAGCGAAATCAGAACTGACAAAACGCTCCAGCCGGCTGATGGCGTCTTTATCTACGCGTTCAGCGAAGAATTTCATGTCATCGGCACGTTCGTCGAGTACGGCCTTGAACACAAATTTCAGCAGGTTTTCCGCCAGGCTGGCGATGTCGTCCAGCGTTGCAAACGCCACTTCCGGTTCAATCATCCAAAACTCTGCCAGATGGCGGCTGGTATTGGAGTTTTCCGCCCGGAAAGTCGGCCCGAAGGTATAGATTTTAGACAGCGCGCAGGCATAGGTTTCGCCGTTAAGCTGGCCGGATACGGTCAGGAACGCTTCTTTACCGAAGAAATCTTCGCTGAAATCGACCTTGCCTTGATCGTTGCGCGGCAGGTTTTCCAGATCCAGTGTGGATACCCGGAACATTTCGCCGGCGCCTTCGGTATCGGAGGCGGTAATCAGCGGGGTGGATACCCAATAGAAACCGTTTTGATGAAAGAACCGGTGGATGGCCTGTGCCAGCGTATGACGCACACGCGCAACAGCGCCGATAAGGTTAGTGCGCGGGCGCAAATGCGCCACTTCACGCAGGTATTCGATACTGTGGCGTTTGGCCGCCATCGGGTAGGTGTCCGGGTCTTCCACCCAGCCGACTACCTTGAGTTCCGTTGCCAGCAGTTCGAAGCTCTGGCCCTCACCGGGGGACTCCACCACTTTACCGGTGACTTCCACCGAGCAACCGGTGGTCAGGCGCAGCACATCGCTTTGATAATTAGCAAGATTATTATTGACGACAGCCTGTAGCGAATCAAAGCAGGAACCGTCATAGACGGCGATAAAGGAAATACCGGCTTTAGAGTCTCTCCGGGTACGTACCCAGCCGCGCACGGTGACGTCACTGTCAACGGCGACACGGCCTTGCAGTACATCGACTACAGGCACTACGCTCATAACATTCTCTCTATTGGTGAAATTTAATGGGTAACTGTTGCCGCCCGGAAATGGGCGTTTCGTTATGTTACTTGTCGTCGGGCAGGACACAAGCAGAAATCACCGCAACGCCGCAAGTTTTATACGATTCCGGCGTTGCTGGCTTAAAGAGTAATCAGTGATGGGGGGAGCGCAATACTCAGGAGGCCTTTTTCACTCGCGGCAGATCAAACGCTTTGCGTAGCGCGCTGACAAATGCCTGATCCTGACAAATGGTTTTTCCTGGGCTGTCTGACAGCTTGGCTACCGGTTTGCCGTTGCATTCCACCAGCTTGATGACGATATTCAGCGGTTTGACGCCGGGAATATCGCAGGTCAGGCGGGTGCCGATGCCGAAGGCGACGTTGATGCGTTGCCCGAAGTGGCGGTAGAGATGCAGTGCCTTTTCCAGATTGAGGTTATCGGAAAACACCAGCGTTTTATCCATTGGGTCGATACCCAGCGCATGATAATGCGCAATGGCTTTTTCGCCCCATTCAATCGGGTCGCCGGAATCATGGCGCAATCCCTGATAACGATGGGCGAATTGACGGTCAAAGTCACGCAGGAACGCATCCATGGTGATGCAGTCGGTGAGTGCGATGCCGAGTTGCTCCGGATATTCCCGCAACCAGGCATCCAGCGCGGCCCGCTGGCTGTTGGCTAAGGTCGGGCTGATTTGCTGATGAGCCTGGAACCACTCGTGCGCCTGGGTTCCGACCGGCGCCAGTTGCAGGCGACGCGCCAAATCGTAGTTGCTGGTGCCGATAAGGTAAGGGCATTCGGCTTTGAGGGTATGCACTATCTGGTGCTGAACCTCACGAGAAAAACGCCGGCGGGTGCCAAAATCCATCAGTTTAAAGCGACTGAGATCGACATCGGCGCTGTGCTGGCGAAAGCGAGCCAGCGTGTCGTGTAACTGGTTGAGTGCGGCATCACTATAGCTACCGGGGGTACGGTTGCGGTGAACCACTTCGCTGATGACCGCGAGCAGCGGCACTTCCCACAAAATCACGTCGCGCCACGGCCCGGTGATACGGATATCCAGCTTGCCCTGATGATTGCGAATGCGGATTTGCGAAGGGTCAAAACGGAAGTTTGTCAGCCAGTCGAGGTAGTCGGTTTGAAAAAATGGCAGAGAGGCAAGGTAGTGATACTCATCGTCATGCAGTGACAAGTGACTCATGGCTTCCACTTGCACCCGAATCTCATCGGCGTAGTGCCCTAACAGCTCATCGCCGCGACAACGGAATTCCGCCGCTACATGCACATCGTGGTAATGGTGATATACCGCCTGTTGCATATGCAGTTTATAGGCGTCGGTATCGAGCAATGAGGTCAATATCGGGGCTGTGTGCAAAGTCATAATGCGTTACCGCATCCTCGTTTAATACAGTTACGTTTAATACAGTTACGTTTCATACCATTACGGTTAAGACAGGCACATTGACTACGATGACGTTTATTACATTTACCGACTCATGTCGGCGATGTTGCGCGACAGTGGGCGTCACCTGCCTGTTCATCGGGCTTATCACATCATATTGGGCGGGTGAAGGCGAGATTCAATCGTGCGATTGTGACAAAAAAGTATCTGTTTTTACGGTCTGTTTACCATGAGTGATTGAATTATAATGTTTTTTATACTAAACAAAATTACCCGAAAAATCGTGTTACCGCTGTAGCGATGGGGGGATGACAGGAAAGTTTGCATTCCGGCAGTCACTCCCTTTTAATAGATGTAACAGCCTGTTGAATAACGGAACTGCGCACAACGTAGGCGAAATCAGTCGCGTAATCAGGTGATAATACGGTTGCTTGCGTACCAGTGGCGAGGTGCTGGTGCGAGAGGTGCTGTTTACCCTTGTTTACTGTATGAATTTATAAAAGACGGATATCGTCGTCTGGCGAGTGTTACGGGGTGAGGGGAATTCGTTAATATCCCGTGTGTTAACCACGGGTTTTCTGTTTTTATGTATTTCTGCTCCTATATAAAAAGGAGGAGGCAGATAAGCAGCCCGATCACGCCGTATCGCCATCATTACTGCTGTCATTAAGGTAATCAGTCATGAGTCAACAACCACAAATCAAATACCGGCACGATTACCGCGCGCCGGACTATACCATTACCGACATCGCGCTGGATGTTGATCTGTATCCAGAACAGACCCGCGTGGTGGCGACCAGTCAGGTCGTGCTGCAGGGGGAAAAAGGCGCAGCGCTGAAGCTGGACGGCGAAGGGCTGAAATTGCTGAATGTTCAGGTCGATGGTCAGGCGTGGCAGGCGTATCGCTTGTTGGATGATGGCCTGGAGCTGACTGGGTTGCCGGAAAAATTCACCCTGCGGATTGAAACGGAAATCAACCCGGCGGCCAACAGTGCGCTGGAAGGGTTGTATCAGTCGGGCGATGCGCTCTGTACCCAATGCGAGGCTGAAGGCTTCCGCCACATTACCTATTATCTGGACCGCCCGGACGTTCTGGCGCGTTTCACCACTCGTATTACCGCAGATAAAGCACGCTACCCGTACCTGCTTTCCAATGGTAACCGAACCGGACAGGGCGAGGCGGATAACGGGCGTCACTGGGTGGAATGGCAAGACCCGTTCCCGAAACCCTGCTACCTGTTTGCGCTGGTCGCCGGCGATTTTGATGTGCTGCGCGATACCTTTGTTACCCGTTCTGGCCGTGATGTGGCGCTGGAACTGTTCGTGGACCGCGGCAATCTTGATCGCGCCGACTGGGCGATGACCTCACTGAAGCACGCCATGAAATGGGATGAAACCCGTTTTGGCCTGGAATACGACCTCGACATTTATATGATCGTGGCAGTGGATTTCTTCAATATGGGGGCGATGGAAAACAAGGGGCTGAACATCTTCAACTCCAGGTATGTGCTGGCTAAAGCCGAAACCGCCACCGACAAGGACTATCTCGGTATCGAGGCGGTGATCGCTCACGAGTATTTCCACAACTGGACCGGCAACCGGGTGACCTGTCGTGACTGGTTCCAGCTCAGCCTGAAAGAAGGGCTGACGGTGTTCCGCGATCAGGAGTTCAGTTCTGATGTGGGTTCGCGCCCGGCTAACCGTATCGACAACGTGCGGGTGATGCGCGGCGCGCAGTTCGCCGAAGACGCCAGCCCGATGTCTCACCCGATTCGTCCGGATCAGGTCATTGAGATGAATAACTTCTATACCCTGACCGTGTATGAAAAAGGGTCGGAAGTGATTCGCATGATGCACACGCTGCTGGGTGAAGAGAAATTCCAGGCAGGGATGCGGCTCTATTTTGATCGTCATGACGGCAGCGCTGCGACCTGTGATGATTTTGTACAGGCGATGGAAGATGCCTCCAGCGTCGATCTGTCGCAGTTCCGTCGCTGGTACAGCCAGTCCGGCACGCCGGTGGTGACAGTCCGTGACGATTACGATGCCGCCACTCGCCAGTACCGCTTGCATGTCAGCCAGATGACGCCGGTCGGGGCCGACAAGCAACCTAAACTGCCGCTGCATATTCCGCTGGATGTGGAGTTGTACGATAGCGAAGGGAAGGTGATCCCGCTGCGCCAGAAAGGGCAGAAACTGGGTTCAGTACTGAACGTCACTGAAGCTGAGCAAACCTTCGTATTTGATGACGTTCCCTGCCAGCCGGTGCCGTCGCTGCTGCGTGAATTCTCCGCGCCGGTAAAACTGAACTACCCCTGGAGCGATGAGCAACTGACGTTCCTGATGCGCCACGCCAGCAATGCGTTTTCCCGTTGGGATGCGGCCCAGAGTCTGCTGGCGAACTATATTCGCCTGAATGTGGCGCGTCATCAGCAAAAACAGCCGTTATCGTTGCCGATGCATGTGGTGGACGCCTTCCGCGGCGTGCTGCTGGACGACGGTCTGGACCCGATGCTGGCCTCGCAGATTTTGTCGTTGCCGAGCGAGAACGAGATGGCAGAGCTGTTTGAGGTCATCGACCCGGACGCTATCAGCGCGGTTCGCCAGTCGCTGACACAGACGCTGGCGCAGGAAATGGCGGACGAACTGCTGGCGGTATATCGCGCCAACAAACTGGCGTCTTACCGTGTTGATCAGCAGGATATGGGCAAACGTGCGCTGCGCAATCTGTGCCTGAGCTATCTGGCGTTTGCCGAGCGCGAGCAGGCGGACACGCTGGCGGCAGCGCAATTTACTGATGCCGACAACATGACCGATTCGTTAGCGGCGATGGCGGCATCGGTGGCGGCACAGTTGCCGTGCCGGGACAGACTGCTGGCGGCCTTTGACGAACGTTGGCATCAGGATGGTCTGGTGATGGACAAATGGTTCGTCCTGCAGGCCACCAGCCCGGCCAGTGATGTGTTGAACCGGGTGCGTGAATTACTTAACCACCGTTCCTTCAGCCTGAACAACCCTAACCGACTGCGCTCGCTGATAGGATCGTTCTGTGCGGGTAACCCGTCGGCGTTCCATGCGGTCGATGGCAGCGGCTATCAGTTCCTCACTGAGATGCTCAGCGATCTGAACACCCGCAATCCGCAGGTGGCTTCACGTCTGATTGAACCGCTGATTCGCCTCAAACGTTATGATTCAACCCGTCAGGCGTTGATGCGTCAGGCGCTGGAAACCCTTAAAGGGCTGGAAAATCTCTCCGGTGATCTGTTCGAGAAGATCACCAAAGCGCTGGAGGCGTAAGCGCAGCCAACACAATATCTCTATCTTATTGATATAATGGCTATAATAAAAACCACCGCTGTCAGCAGACGGTGGTTTTTTTATGCCCTGAGTGTGGGAATATCAGGCGTGTGCCTGTGAGGGATAGGCTGTGTCGCGGGGAGCCGCAGGCACCAAAATCCGTTCCAGTACCTGCGCTTCCAGCTCTGCCAGCCGGGCCGAGCCGCGGCGGCGCGGGCGCGGCAGGTCAATCGTTACATCCAGCCCGACCTGTCCGTCTTCTATCAGGATTACCCGGTCGGCAAGGGCTACCGCTTCACTGACGTCATGCGTTACCAGCAAAACGGTGAACCCCTGTTGCAACCACAGCGATTCAATCAATCCCTGCATTTCGATGCGGGTCAAGGCGTCGAGTGCGCCCAGCGGTTCATCCAGCAGTAACAGGCCAGGGTGGTGGATCAGCGCCCGCGCCAGCGCTACCCGTTGTTTTTGTCCGCCGGACAGTGCGCCCGGCCAGTCGGCAGCACGTGATGATAACCCGACTGCCTCCAGCGCCTGATGGGCGGCGCTACGCCACTCGCCGCGCAGTCCCAATCCAACGTTGTCGATTACCCGCTTCCACGGCAATAAACGGGCTTCCTGAAACATCAGCCGGATATCGTCGCGTGCCTGATGCAACGGGGCGCGGCCTGCCAGCAGCTCTCCGCCACTGGTTTGCTCCAGCCCGGCCAGCAGCCGCAGCAACGTGCTTTTGCCGCAGCCGCTGCGACCGACTACCGCAACAAACTGTCCGGCTGGAATGTGCAGGCGCACCTCATTGAGAATGGTGCGGTGACCATAGCGCTTGGTGACGCCGTTGATTAACAGCGGCGTGCCGGCGTTAAGGCGGGCTGGCGCAGTGTGAGTAAACGTCATGCGTGTTCCTCCGTTAGTTGCCAACTGGGATGCCAGCGTAGCCAGATACGTTCCAGCGTCAGGGCGATGACATCCGCCAGTTTGCCCAGCAGGGCATATAGAATGATCGCCACCACCACGACATCCGTTTGCAGAAATTCGCGGGCATTCATCGCCAGATAGCCGATACCGGAACTGGCGGAGATGGTTTCCGCCACGATCAGCGTCAGCCACATCAAGCCGAGCGAGAAACGCACGCCGACCATGATTGAGGGCAGTGCACCGGGCAGTACCACCTCACGGAACAGCCGAAAGTCAGACAGGCCGTAACTGCGCGCCATTTCCAGCAAACCGCTGTCGATAGTGCGGATGCCGTGATAAGTGTTGAGGTAGATGGGGAACAGGGTGCCGAGCGCCACCAGAAAAATTTTGGCGCTTTCATCAATACCGAACCACAAGATCACCAGCGGGATCAACGCCAGATGCGGCACGTTGCGCAGCATCTGCATTGAGGTGTCCAGCAGGCGTTCGCCGGTGCGGGATAGTCCGGTAATAAAGCCAAGCGCCAGCCCCAGCGCGCCGCCGATGGCAAAACCGGTCAGCGCGCGCCAGGTACTGATGCTGAGGTGTTGCCACAGTTCACCACTGCGGGCTAGCCGCCAGAACGTCACGGTAATCGCTTGCGGTGACGGCAGGATGCGGGTGGAAAGCCAGCCGACGCTGGAGGCGAGTTGCCAGAGCGCTACCAGCAGCAGCGGCAGCAACCAGGGCGTCAGGCGTACGGTGATCGGTGTCAGGAGCCTCTGCATCAGTTGGTCCTCAGCTTTGGGCTGCTTTGAGCAGCGGGACAAATTCGTTACCGACGATTTCACCTTGCGAACGCAGCGGCTGCGGTTGTGGCACCTCCGGCACGGCCACATCCAGATGCGGGAACAGGAGTTCGGCGACCTTGTAGGCTTCTTCCAGATGCGGATAACCTGACAACACAAAGGTATCGATACCCAGTGAGGCGTATTCCTGAATGCGTTGCGCCACAGTCTGTGGGTCGCCCACCAGCGCGGTGCCCGCACCGCCGCGTACCAGACCAATACCGGCCCACAGGTTGGGGCTGATCTCCAGCTTGTCGCGGCGGCCACCGTGCAGCGCTACCATGCGCTGTTGGCCCACCGAGTCAAAGCGTTTTAGCGATGCCTGCGCCTCGGCGATAGTGTCGTCGTCCAGCCGGGAGATCAACCGATTGGCGGCCTGCCAGGCTTCTTCGCTGGTCTCACGCACAATCACATGCAGGCGAATGCCAAAACGTACGCTGCGCCCTTGTGCGGCGGCTTTGGCTCGTACGCGGTCCAGCTTTTCTTTTACTTGTGCCGGTGGTTCGCCCCAGGTGAGATAGAGTTCAACCTGTTCGGCAGCCAGATCCAGCGCCGCATCCGACGAGCCGCCGAAGTAGAGCGGCGGACGCGGTTGCTGTACCGGCGGATAATGCAGTTTGGCACCTTTCACCTGAATGTGTTTGCCGTCGTAATCGACGGTTTCGCCTTCTAATACTCGCCGCCAGATGCGGGTAAATTCGGCGGAGGCTTCATAGCGCTGTTCATGACTGAGGAACAATCCTTCGGCAGCCAGTTCCTCCGGGTCGCCGCCCGTCACCAGATTAAACAGCGCCCGGCCATTGGAAAGTCTGTCCAGCGTAGCGGCCTGACGGGCGGCCAGCGTTGGCGAGACGATGCCAGGGCGCAGCGCCACCAAAAAGCGCAGACGCTGAGTGACCGGGATCAGCGACGACGCCACCAACCAGGAATCTTCGCAGGAGCGGCCCGTGGGGATCAGTACGCCGCCGAACCCCAGACGGTCTGCCGCCTGAGCAATCTGTTGCAGGTAACCATAATCAACCGGGCGGGCATTTTCGCCGCGACCAAAATAGTGGCCGTCACCGTGAGTGGGCAGGAACCAGAAAATATTCAGACTCATTATTATTGTCTCCGTGAAATCAGGCTGAGGATCAGTGTGCTGCCGGGGCGTGCCAGATCCGGCTGGCGACGTCCAGTTTGCTGGGAATCAGGTGGTTTTCGTAAAACAGATCGGCGGTGTGTTGTTGCGCCTGCAAGGTGCGCTCATCCACCGGTTTGATCACCGTGATGGGGCGATGGTCAAAATAGGTACTGATAACTGCTTCCGGTAACCCCATGGCGTTGGCCAGCAGTGTAACGCTCTGCGACCGCTGGCTGATGGTCAGGGCATCGGCTTGAGTCAGGGTGGTGAGTAACTGTTGCAGGAAAGCACCGTATTTTTCGGCATAACTACGCGATGCCAGATAGAACGAACCTGTCAGGTTTAAGTCGGTGCCGTCGGCCAGTACCCGAACGCCGCCTTGCAACAGCGCCGCCGAGTAGTAGGGGTCCCAGATGGTCCAGGCGTCAACGTTACCTTGCTGGAAGGCGGCGCGGGCGTCGGCTGGCGTCAGGTAGGCGGGCTGGATATCGGTAAATGCCAGCCCGGCTTTTTGCAGGTTGCGCAGCAACAGGTTATGGGAGCTGGAGCCTTTCTGAAACGCGACCTTGCGGCCTTTCAGGTCGGCGACGGTTTTGATCGGGCTATCGTCCCGAACCAGAATCACTTCAGCGTTGGGTTTGGGCGGTTCGACACCGATGTAAACCAGATCGGCACCGGCGGCCTGCGCGAAGATTGGCGGTATATCACCGGTACTGCCGACATCAATGCTGCCGATGTTGAGCGCTTCCAACATTTGCGGCCCGGCTGGAAATTCAATCCAACTGATTTTGGTGTGCGGGAACTGTTTTTCCAGCAACTGATGGGTTTTGGCCAGCACCAGACTGACTGAGCCTTTCTGAAAGCCGATGCGCAGCTGTTCCGGGGCGGTGTCGGCAGCGGCGAAGGCGGATACGCCAAGTGTGGCGGAGAACAGCAGTGTTAGAGCAGCGTGTTTAATCCAGGGCAACATCACATTTTCCTTGTCATAAAAGAACTGTCAGGCGCTTTGACGCAGCGGTTCGGGCTGACGACGAATCAATGCCTGAAAGAAGATATGCAACGCCTCTTGCAGACGCGCTTCCAGGGTGTCGCTAAATTGTGGGGTGCGGTCGTAGTGGGTGATTTGGCTGTCATCCGCAAATACGCCTTGCAGAATTTCCTGTGCTTTCAGGGCATTCAGTACGGGTTTCAGGCTGTAATCCACCGCCAGCATGTGCGCGACGGAACCGGCGGTGGACAGGGGCAGCACTACTTTATGTTCCAGCGCGCGTTCCGGTAATATGTCCAACAGGGCTTTCAGGCCGCCGGAAAACGACGCTTTGTAAATCGGAGTGGCGACCAGTACGCCGTCGGTAGTGGCGAGTTGTTCGTTCAGGGTGTGCAATGCCGGGCTGTCGAAGCGGGCATTGAGCAGGTCTTCCGGCAGAAAGTTGTGCAGGTGCCACGGCAGTACCTCGACGCCTTTGGCGGCCAGCCATTTTCCAGCGTGATGCAATAAGGCGGTTGAACGGGAAGGGTAGCGTGGGCTGCCTGCCAGTGTTATAACGCGCATGATCACTCCTTATAACCAAAAGGTATCTTTTTTAACTATTTAATAACGGTTTGGTTAGTCTGGCAGACAGGGTGCAGGTTAGAAAAATGATTTATTGTGGAATGGAAAGCGAAAAAACGAATAAAAAATCTCCAATATGCGATGGGGAAAAGAAAACGATTGCGTCACGGCGGCGTTTTTTTAACCCCGGTCAATTCCTTTTCGTGCAGTGATGGATGATAATACGCCCCCGGTTTATAACCGGGAATCCAGGAGAAGTCATGTATCCCCTCATTCGTAAAGCGTTATTCCAGCTCGACCCCGAACAGGCGCACGAGTTTACTCTGCATCAACTGCGCCGTATTACCCATACTCCATTTGAATGGCTGGTCCACCAGTCGGTTCCCACCAAGCCGGTCACCTGTATGGGGCTGTCGTTCCGTAACCCGCTGGGGTTAGCTGCCGGGCTGGACAAAGACGGCGAGTGCATTGATGCGCTCGGTGCCATGGGGTTCGGCTTTATTGAGGTAGGCACCGTGACGCCGCGCCCGCAACCGGGCAATGATAAGCCGCGCCTGTTCCGGGTGGTGGAAGCCGAGGGGTTGATCAACCGCATGGGGTTTAATAATCGCGGGGTTGATAATCTGGTCGAGAACGTCAAACAGTCGCGTTTTGGCGGTGTACTTGGCATCAATATCGGCAAAAATAAAGACACGCCGGTGGAGCAGGGAAAAGAGGATTATCTGATTTGCATGGATAAGGTCTATTCTCATGCGGGTTATATTGCCATCAATATTTCCTCTCCCAATACGCCGGGGTTACGTACGCTACAATATGGCGATGCGTTGGATGACTTGCTACAGGCTGTAAAAAATAAACAGACCGAGCTGCATAACCGTTATCAAAAATATGTCCCCGTGGCGGTAAAAATTGCGCCGGATCTCTGTGAAGAGGAATTAATCCAAATTGCCGACAGTCTGGTTCGCCATAATATTGATGGCGTCATTGCCACCAATACTACGTTGGACAGGCAATTGATTCAGGGGTTGAATCATTGCGGGCAAACCGGCGGATTAAGCGGACGCCCGTTGCAATCGCGCAGCACCGAGGTGATTCGTCGCCTTTCGCAAGAATTACACGGACGATTGCCGATTATTGGTGTCGGCGGTATTGATTCGGTGGTTGCCGCCAGAGAAAAATTAGTGGCCGGTGCGACGCTGGTTCAGATTTATAGCGGATTTATTTATCGTGGACCGCGTCTGATTAAAGATATTGTTACCCACATCTGATTTTTCATTCCTGTTATACCCAAAATAATTCGAGTTGCAGGAAGGCGGCAAGAGAGAGAATCCCGATGAGCTTACTCAGGTAAGTGATTCGGGTGAAAGAACGCAGCCAACACACCTGCAACTTGAAGTATGACGGGTATATCCGGCGTAGGGGGTTTATTTCTCCTCTGCGCTGGTCTATATTTTCTTCGTTTGTATAAAAATACGTCATAGCCGTTGCTGATGGGTTATTTTTAAACCGGTAATGTAAGAAATTAAAGGTAATGAAAGGTAATCTGATGAAATTAATCCCTGACGATAGCTGGCGTTGGTATTTTGATACCGATCAGGCGCGCCTGATGCTTGATCTGGCCAACGGCATGGTATTTCGTTCCCGCTTTCCTTCCTCAATGCTGACGCCGGATGCGTTTACACCAGGTGTATTCTGTGTAGATGATGCCGCGTTGTTTTTCACTTATCAGGAGAAATGCCAGGCATTGGCGTTATCGGCTGAAGCTCGTGCTGAACTGGTGTTGAACGCGCTGGTGGCGAACCGTTTCCTGAAGCCGATGATGCCCAAAAGCTGGCATTTTGTGGCGCAACGTCAGACACATTCATCCCCACAAACCGGCGATCAGGTTAGCGTGCAGTTGAATGAGCGCCCGGAGATGGCGAATTTTATGGTGGTGGAGGTCGGTGATAAAGCCAGCCTGTGCGTGCTGGCGCAGAGTCAACTGGCGCTGAGCGGCAAGATGATGCAGTTGGGCGATGCCATCAAAATCATGCATGACCGCCTGCGTCTGGTGACGACAAAAAGCGACGAGGTTTGCGCGCATTACGCTGTCGCCGGCTAATCGCCGATGAAGCGATACCGTCATTTCATCGTAAATATCGTACACATCGTAAACGTAGCATCGTTATTCCAGTTCGATATCTCCTGCCGGGATGCAACTGCATGTCAGAATCGTTCCGTCTTCCCCCAGCGCGCTGGTTTTCAGCGGCGACACGTCACCCTGGATGACACTGAGCCGACAGCAACCGCACAACCCGGCCCGACACGAGTAGGGAATACGTATCCCCTGTTGCTCCAGCTGTTCCAGCAGAATTTGCTGGTTGTTGCCAGTAAAACGCGTGCCCTGATACGTAATCTGTACCGCTTTGGCGGCGCTGCCTTGCGGCGTCAAACTTTCCGTGGTGGCGCCTGTGCCATAAGGCCGAGGGGGTTTGGTAGACAGAATCTCGACGCTGTCGCCGGCACGAATAATGCCGCTGTTGCGGGCTATCAGGTTCATGCCGAAATCCACATCACCGTTTTCCGCCGTTCGGTATTGCTGTAGCGTCGCCAGCGGTTCGCCTGATGGGTGCTTGCGCCCGCGCTCGATACTTACCGTCGTCAGCACACAACGGGCAGAGGGTTTGACCACATCAAACATGACTTCGCCGATGCGCAGCGTCTGCCAGCTGTCTTCAGCGTAGGCAGCCGCGCCGCTGACCACCAGATTTGGGCGGAACTGCTCAATGCGGATGCCTGCACCGCAACGACGGCGCAGATCATCAAATGACGCCTCGTTAATCAGCAGGAAAGGGTAGCCGTCGGCAAATCCCAGCGGGATGTCCGGGTAGCGTTTGACGCGGCGTGATAATTCTGGCCCTTGCCAGCGCAGTTGCACCGGACGTTGCAGATAATCGCTCAGCCAGCGGTTAACTGCTTCCGGCGCTATGCGAGCCTGAAAATGGTTGCCCCAGACTTCGGTAGAAGCGGTAACCGGCGCGAAATCATCGAAACGCACCAGATAACTTCGGCCATCAGGTGCGGACAGGAATACGCCATCAAGGGCCAGCGCGGGCGTGAACAGCACTAACTGCGGGAATTGACGGGCGGTAATAAAGGTGCCATCAGGCTCGGTGATCATCAAGATGCGATCAAACGCCAGACCGCTGGGACTGACCATCGCCTGCGACAGCTGGATGCCACGCATGGATTTAACCGGGTGAATAAAAAGCCGACTTAACGCAATCACGCTGAGGGTTCCTTGCTGACGTAAAGCGGCAACTTTATGACAAGCCGCCGGGATTAGCTATAATGCGCCTCAATTTTCTTTAAGGCTCCGATTTTCCTTACGGGGCGTTTTTTCCAGTGTGCTTTCTCTTTGAAACGCACGCTTATTAAGGTAGTCCTTCATTAAGGTAATCGTTGCGATATGAACTCTCTGTTTGCCAGCACGGCGCGTGGTCTGGAAGAATTGTTAAAAAGCGAACTTGAAGCGCTGGGCGCGCAGCACTGCACGGTGGTGCAGGGCGGAGTGCACTTTCAGGGAGATGATCGGCTGCTGTACCAGAGCCTGATGTGGAGCCGACTGGCATCACGCATCCTGCTGCCGCTCAACGAGTTTAACGTTTATAGCGATCTGGATCTGTACCTGGGCGTGCAGGCGGTGGACTGGAGCGCGGTGTTTGACGTCAACCGCACCTTTGCGGTGCATTTTACCGGCACCAACGACGAGATTCGCAACAGCCAGTACGGTGCGCTCAAAGTCAAAGACGCCATTGTAGACAGCTTCAGCCGTAAAACCGGCCAGCGCCCGGACGTTGCCCGTCAGCAGCCTGATATCCGTATTAATGTATTTTTGCAACGCGAGAAGGCCAGCGTCGCGCTGGATTTAAGCGGCGAGAGCCTGCATCTGCGCGGTTATCGTGAGATGGCCGGGCAGGCGCCGCTCAAAGAAAATCTGGCGGCGGCGATAGTCCTGAGGTCCGGTTGGGAAACCGGTACGCCGATGGTGGACCCGATGTGTGGCTCCGGCACGCTGCTGATTGAGGCGGCGATGATGGCGGCGGATCGCGCGCCCGGTTTGCATCGTCAGCACTGGGGATTTCTGGCCTGGCAGAAACACAATCCGACGCTGTGGAAAAGCGTCACTACCGAGGCACAGGAGCGGGCACGGGCGGGGTTGCAGGCGACCACTTCCCGTTTCTTCGGTTCTGATATCGACCGCCGTATGGTGGAGATCGCCAGCAGCAACGCCCGCCGTGCCGGGGTCAGTTCCCTGATTCGGTTTGAAGCCCATGACGCCACACAGTTGAAAAATCCGCTGCCGCAGGGACCGACAGGCACGGTGGTCAGCAACCCGCCTTATGGTGAGCGACTGGAAAGCGAACCGGCGCTGATTGCATTACACAATCTGCTTGGTCGCAAAATGAAAAGCGAGTTTGGCGGTTGGACGCTGTCGCTGTTTAGCGCCTCGCCGGAACTGCTCAGTTGTTTGCAACTGCGTGCTGATCGCCAGTTCAAGGCCAAAAACGGCCCACTGGAGTGCGTGCAGAAGAATTATCAACTGGCGGAAAACGAAGCGGGCGCACAGCACTCGGCAACATTCGCCGAAGATTTCGCCAACCGTCTGCGCAAAAATCTGCGCAAGCTGGAGAAATGGGCGCAGCAGCAGGGGATTGAGTGCTATCGCCTGTATGACGCCGATCTGCCGGAATACAACGTGGCGGTGGACCGCTACGGCGAGCGGGTAGTGATTCAGGAGTACGCGCCGCCAAAAAGCATTGATGCCCAGAAGGCTCGCCAGCGGTTGTTTGATGTGATCAACGCCACCCTGAGCGTGTTGGCGTTGCCCGCCAGTCATCTGATATTGAAAACCCGTGAGCGTCAGAAAGGCAAAAACCAGTACGAAAAGCTGGCCGAGAAAGGGGAGTTCCTGCAGGTATCGGAGTTCAACGCCAAACTGTGGGTTAACCTGACCGACTATCTCGACACCGGACTGTTTCTCGATCACCGCATCGCCCGCCGTATGCTGGGGGAGATGAGTAACGGCAAGGATTTCCTCAACCTGTTCGCTTATACCGGCAGCGCCAGTGTGCACGCCGGGCTGGGCGGAGCGCGCTCTACTACCACGGTGGATATGTCGCGCACCTATCTGGAATGGGCGGAGAAGAACCTGCGTCTTAACGGCCTGACCGGTCGTCAACACCGGCTGATCCATGCCGATTGCCTGGCGTGGATGCGTGAAACCCGCGAACAGTTTGATGTGATTTTTATCGATCCGCCGACGTTCTCCAATTCCAAACGGATGGATGAGTCGTTCGATGTGCAGCGTGATCACCTGATGCTGATGACCCAGCTTAAACGGCTGCTGCGCCCTCGCGGCACTATCCTGTTTTCTAACAACAAACGCGGATTCCAGATGGATCAGGCTGGGCTTGCCGCACTGGGACTGGAGGCGAAGGAGATTACCGCACAAACCTTGTCGCAGGATTTCGCCCGTAATCGTCAGATTCACAACTGCTGGCTGTTGAAACACGCCGGCGAGGAAAAATAACTACCATGTCATTGATCAGTTTATCCGGCGCCTGGCTGTCATTCAGCGATGCGCCGCTGTTGGATAACACCGAACTGCATATTGAAGACAACGAGCGTGTGTGTCTGGTCGGGCGTAACGGTGCCGGCAAATCCACCCTGTTAAAAATTCTGGCGAAGGAAATACCGCTGGATGATGGCCGACTGGTGTACGAGCAGGACCTGATTGTAGCGCGTTTGCAGCAGGACCCGCCGCGCGACGTGGCCGGCACGGTGTTTGATTTTGTGGCCGAAGGCGTGGCGGCGCAGGCCGGGCACCTGAAAGCCTACCATGCTGCGTTGCGGTTGGTGGGAGAAGACCCCAGCGAGAAAAACCTGAACCAACTGGCGAAGATTCAGGAGGTGCTGGATCATCAGGGGCTGTGGAAGCTCGAAGACCGCATCAATGAAGTACTGGACAAACTGGGGTTATCGGCAGATACGCTGTTGTCGGCGCTGTCCGGCGGCTGGCTGCGTAAAGCGGCGCTGGGGCGTGCGCTGGTCAGCGCACCGCGGGTGCTGTTGCTGGATGAACCCACCAACCACCTCGATATCGACACCATCGACTGGCTGGAAGGTTTCCTCAAAGCGTTTTCCGGCAGCATTGTGTTTATTTCCCATGACCGTTCGTTTATTCGCAATATGGCGACCCGTATCGTCGATCTGGATCGCGGCAAGATGGTGTCCTGGCCCGGTGATTACGACAACTATCTGCTGGGTAAGGAAGAGGCGCTGCGGGTAGAGGAATTGCAGAATGCAGAATTCGACCGCAAGCTGGCGCAGGAAGAGGTGTGGATTCGCCAGGGCATCAAGGCGCGCCGTACCCGTAACGAAGGCCGGGTGCGGGCGCTGAAGGCGATGCGTCGGGAACGTGCTGAACGCCGTGAAGTGATGGGCAGCGCCAAAATGCAGGTGGAAGAGGCGGCCCGTTCCGGCAAGATAGTCTTTGAACTGGAAGATGTTGATTATCAGGTGGATGGCAAGACGCTGGTGTCCGGTTTTTCCGCTCAGGTACAGCGTGGCGATAAAATCGCGCTGGTTGGTCCAAACGGTTGCGGTAAGACCACGTTGCTGAAACTGATGCTGGCGCAACTGGCACCGACATCAGGCCGCATTCACTGCGGCACCAAGCTGGAAGTGGCGTATTTCGATCAACATCGTGCTGAATTAGACCCAGAAAAAACGGTGATGGATAACCTCGCCGAAGGTAAGCAGGAAGTGATGGTCAATGGCCGTTCACGGCATGTGCTGGGTTACCTGCAGGATTTCCTGTTCCACCCGAAACGGGCCATGACGCCGGTAAAAGCGCTATCCGGTGGGGAGCGTAACCGACTGTTGTTGGCCCGGTTGTTCCTCAAGCCCAGTAATCTGCTGATTCTCGACGAACCCACTAACGATCTGGACGTGGAAACGCTGGAACTGCTGGAAGAGTTGCTGGAAAGTTATCAGGGCACCGTACTGCTGGTGAGTCATGACCGTCAGTTCGTCGATAACTCGGTCACCGAATGCTGGATTTTTGAAGGGAATGGTCTGATTGGCCGCTATGTCGGCGGTTATTATGATGCCCAACACCAGCGTGCGTCCGCCGCGCCGTTGCGCACGCCTGCACCGATAAAAAGTGCCGCAGTGAAAGAAAACCGCGAGAGCGTGCAGAGTGCGCCATCCGCACCGCCAGCTAAACGCGGCGGCGGCAAGCTCAGTTATAACCAGCAGCGTGAGCTGGAACAGTTACCGCAACGTATTGAAGCGCTTGAGAACGAGATTGAAAACTTGCAGCAGCAGATGAACGATCCGGCGTTCTTTTCCCAGCCACATGATAAAACCCAGCCGGTGCTGGCGGCACTGGCTGAAGCGGAACAGCAACTGGAAACCTGCTTTGAACGTTGGGAAGCGCTCGAAGCGCAAAAGAATGGCTAACGTTATAGTCCACGGCGATAGTAACGGGCGCTGGCGTAAGCCATCGTAGTTGCAAAGGGATGAGTTGTAACGGGATGAGTTGTAAAGAAATGAACTGACATATCTTGCAGGTAATAGAGCGGGTGCTGCATCGGTTCGGTTGTTCGGCAGCATCATGATTTTCGTATCGGCCTGGCTACCGGAGGCGGCGAATGTGCGTTCATCACCACCACTATGACCGGCATATGCTGTGCCCGCATTGTGACCTGTTGGTCGAGTTGCCGACACTGCAGGATGGTCAGCGGGCAGTGTGTCCGCGCTGCAAAACGACGTTATCCAGCCGCCAGCGCGAGCCGCGCTGGCGTCCTGCCAGCTTTGCGTTTAGCGCGCTTGTCATGTTGCTGCTGTCCATGCTGTTTCCCTTTGTCTCGATGAGTGTTGCCGGTATTCGTAGCGAAATCACCCTGCTGGCGATCCCGCAGGTGATGGTGGCGGAAAACTACGTTAGCATGGCGACGCTTTTTCTGCTGTTTGCTCAGCTGGTACCCGCCTGTTCGATGGTGGCGATCCTGTTGCTGTGCCTGCGTGCGCCGTTGCCTGATGTGTTGCGGCGCTGGCTCACCCGGCTGTTGTTCCAGTTGAAAAGCTGGGGTATGGCGGAAATCTTTTTGGCTGGCGTGCTGGTCAGTTTTGTTAAGCTGATGTCGTACGGCGATATCGGTATCGGCGCCAGTTTCATCCCTTATATCGTTTTCTGTCTGTTGCAGTTGCTGGCATTTCAGAGTCTCGACCGACGCTGGTTGTGGGATGACGTCGCCCCGCCGCCGCCGATGCCGACAGGGCTGAAAATCGGCCACAGCGGACAAGCGCAGGGGGTGCGTTCCTGTACCTGTTGCAGCGCCATTCTGCCTGCCGGGGAGGTGCGTTGTCCGCGTTGTCATACCTATGGACATGTGCGTCGGCGTCACAGTGTGCAATGGACGCTGGCGCTGTTGTTGACGTCGGTGCTGCTGTACGTACCCGCTAATCTGATGCCGATTATGGTCACCGAAGCGCTGGGCCATAACGTCACTTCGACTATCATGTCCGGCGTTATCCTGTTATGGGACTCCGGTTCGTGGCCGGTGGCGTTGGTGATTTTCGTCGCCAGCATTATGGTGCCGACACTTAAAATGCTGGCGATGGGCTGGTTGTGTTGGTGCGCGTACGGTTCACGCCGTCATGATACCGAGCGTCTGCACCGACTGTATGAGATCGTGGAATTTGTGGGGCGTTGGTCGATGATCGATGTCTTTGTCATCGCTGTGCTATCGGCGATGGTGCGTATGGGCCGACTGATGAGCATTTATCCGGCTATTGGCGCGGTATTGTTTGCCAGTGTGGTTATTCTGACCATGATTGCTGCGATGACCTTTGATCCCCGCCTGCTGTGGGACAAGCATCAGGTGCAAGCAGAGGAGCGTTCCGTTGACGAAAACTAATCAAGGCATGGCACAGGTAGAAAGCATTAAACGCTGGTCGCCGGTATGGATTGTGCCGATTGTGACCGTGTTGATTGGTGTCTGGATTCTGTTTTATCACGTGAGTCATCGCGGACCGGAAATTACGCTGACTACCAGTAGCGCCGAGGGGATCGAGGCCGGAAAAACGACGATTAAAAGCCGTAGCGTGAACGTCGGCATCGTGGAAAGCGTGATGCTGAGCGAAGACCTGCATCAGGTGGAGATCAAGGCGCGTCTCAATGACGGCATGGATAAATTGCTGAGCAAGGATTCGGCATTCTGGGTGGTCAAACCGCAGATAGGCCGTGAAGGTGTCTCCGGGCTGGGGACGTTGCTGTCCGGCTCCTTTATCCAACTGCAGCCAGGCTCCAGTAAGGAAGACAGTCGCACGTTCATACTGCTGGATTCGCCACCGCTGGCGTCGCCCGATGCCAGGGGCATTCGTATTATGCTCAATAGTGAGCAGTCCGGACAGTTGACCGCCGGCGACCCGGTGCTGTTTCGCGGTTATCGGGTCGGGTCGGTAGAAACCAGCCATTTTGATCCTGCCGCCAGAAAAATGCAGTATCAGCTGTTTATCGCCGCACCCTATGACCAACTGGTGACGACGAATGTTCGTTTCTGGAAAGACAGCGGTGTGGCGCTGGACCTGTCCGCTCAGGGGATGCGGGTGGAGATGGGATCGCTTAGCACATTGTTAAGCGGCGGCGTCAGCTTTGATGTGCCTGCCGGCTGGGACGTGGGCAAGCCGGCACATGAGCGCGACCTATACCAGTTGTTTGACAGTCAGGGCAGTATTCAGGACTCGCTTTATACCGAATATAAAGAATACCTGCTGTTTTTCGATGAGTCGGTTCGCGGCTTGCAGGCGGGAGCGCCGGTTGAGTTTCGTGGTATTCGGCTGGGAACCGTTACCGAAGTCCCCTTTTTCCCCAGGAATATGCCGCAACGTTTTGACAGCGATTATCGCATTCCGGTACTGGTGCGTATTGAACCGGGTCGGCTGAAACCAGGGCTGCGGGATAAGATCAATCTGGAGCAGGAGTTAAGCAAGGGCGCTGAATCGGGTATGCGGGCATCGATGAAAACCGCCAATCTACTGACTGGCGCGCTATACGTGGATCTGGATTTTTATCCGCAATTAAAAGGCCGGGTGGCTTCGCTGACGTCAGTAGAGGGCTACCCGGTGTTGCCGACCGTCAACGGCGGCCTGACGCAGATTCAGCAGAAACTGATGTCGATGTTGGATAAAATCAACAGTCTGCCGCTTAATCCTATGGTGGAGCAGGCGACGAAAACGTTGACGGAAAGCCAGTCCACCCTGCGGGAATTGCAGAAAACGTTGGCGTCGCTCAACACATTGATCAATAGCGATGCGATGCGGCAGTTGCCGGAAGATATGCAGCGTACGCTGCGTGAACTAAACAGCAGCTTGCAAGGCGTGCAACCCGGTGCGCCGGCTTATAACCGTATGGTGGGCGATATGCAGCGTCTGGACCAGATGTTGCGCGAATTGCAACCGTTGCTGCGTACCCTGAATGACAAGAGCAATGCACTGATTTTCGAGGCACCGGGTGCCCGTGACCCTCAACCGAAAAAGGCGAAACCATAATGAAACGATGGCCGTTGTGGCGGGTATTGCCGTTATGGCTGGTATGGCTGCTGAGTGCCTGTAGCAGCCCACAGAAAGTGTATTATCAACTGCCCGTCGTTGCGCAGAGTAGCGGCCTGTCAGTGGCTTCGGCGGAAGGACGCCAGTTGTGGGTGGCACCCGTCACCCTTGCGGATTCGCTGGCGGGAAATGGTATCCTGTTCCAGACCTCAGCGGTGCGTTACACCATTGCGACCAATAATCTGTGGGCCAGCCCGTTGGATCAACAATTGCAGCAGGCGCTGGTAGCGTCGCTGCGCAACGGCTTGCCGGGGTGGCATGTTGCGACTACCGGCGTTGCCAGCGCTGCTGCGTTGCGTTTACAGGTCAATGTGACGGCGTTTCAGGGGCGGTTCGACGGTAACGCCGTGATTCGCGGTGAGTGGGTGTTGCAGGGCAGTAAACGTATCGTGACCCAGCCGTTCAGCATCGACGTGCCGCAGACCGAAGATGGCTATGACGCGCTGGTGAGCGCGCTCGGCAAAGGTTGGCAGCAGGTAGCAGAGCAGGTGAGCCAGCGTTTGCTGACAGGAGCCTGATACCTGCCTGACCTGGCAGTCGTGCCGCTTTATATATCGATATGCACTCAGTTATAGCAAATACCTCTGGATGCCGATTTTGTGATGGTGATCGAATTCCGGGGGTTTTGTTTTTGTCTCAAACTGTTAGCCATAAAATATGGTTTTGTCTCGCAGAAAATTCCTCATTCTGGTTCACAAATATGACAATGGCATGAATATTGTGCCTTGATCTTCGCTTCCCGAATGGCTATTCATAGAATGTGGTTGCGTGAAAAGTGACCACTGTTTTCTTTCCACCAGAGTCGAAATGAGGGAAACAAGGCATGAAGAGACAAAAAAGAGATCGTCTGGCACGGGCGCATTCACGGGGCTACCAGGCTGGTATCGTTGGCCGGTCCAAGGAGCTCTGTCCTTATCAATCTATCGATGCCCGTTCTAACTGGTTGGGAGGCTGGCGACAGGCCATGGAGGACAAGGCGGTGATTGCCTAATCGCACCTTGTCACTTGAAAAGGGACTAACCTCCGCCACGGCGGAGGTTTTCTTTTTAGGCGGTTTTCTTCTTTAATCGGTGCGATACGGGCGATTGTTGTATGTCAGTCGGCAAAACGGCTGTCTACCGCATCCGCCAACATGGCCAATAGGCGTTCGCTGTCCTGCCAGCCGAGGCAGGCATCGGTAATCGACTGACCATAGGTGAGTTGATCGCGATGATGTAACGGTTGGGTGCCTTCCACCAGAAAACTCTCTGCCATGACACCGGCGATGGCGCTGGTGCCGCTACGAATCTGGTCGCATACCGACTGTGCGACGGTCAACTGGCGTTGAAACTGTTTCTGGCTGTTGCCGTGGCTGAAATCTACCACCAGCCGTTCTGGTAGTGAGAATTCCCGTAACGCAGCACAGGCGGCGGTGATGTGTTCTGCCTGGTAATTGGGGGTTTTGCCACCGCGCAGAATAATATGCCCGGACGGGTTACCGTGGGTTTGATACACCGTCATACGACCGTGTTCATCCGGCGATAAAAACATATGACGCGCGCGGGCGGCACGGATAGCGTCAACCGCGATACGGACGTTGCCGTCGGTACCGTTTTTGAACCCCACTGGACAGGAGAGCGCAGAAGCCATTTCCCGATGGATCTGGCTTTCAGTGGTACGTGCGCCGATAGCCCCCCAACTGATGGTATCGGCAATATACTGCCCGGTGACGGTGTCCAGAAACTCGGTGGCGGTCGGCAGGCCAAGCGCGTTGATATCCAGCAGCAGTTGGCGTGCTTGTGCCAACCCCTCATTGATCAGGAAGCTGCCGTTGAGTTGCGGGTCGGCGATCAACCCTTTCCAGCCCACCACGGTGCGCGGTTTTTCGAAGTAAGTCCGCATCACGATTTCCAGCCGGTGCTGGTATTGCGTTCGTAATGCGGCCAGCCGCTGTGCGTAGTCTCTGGCACTATCAATATGGTGAATGGAACATGGGCCAATGATCACCAACAAACGGCGATCTTGTCCGGAAAGAATGTGTTCTATGCGTGCGCGTGAGGCGATGACGGTGTCGGCGATCTCCGCTGTGAGCGGAAGCTTGGTCAACAGTTCATGGGGCGTCATCAGACTGGCAAGTCGTTCGCTGCGCGGCTGATCAGTTAGTTGCATGTGTAATCTCTGAATGTCCGTGAAATTTATCGTATCGATCCCTGTCGGCCTGGTTTACCTTCGGGGAGGTGGCCGTAGAGCCACCAATATGCTTGTGGGACCGCCTGGCCGCGATGGTCATAGTCTATCACAGGCGACTTGCTACTCCGAGGGATGAAAATAGTTAATACATACGCCTATTTATACCCATTAGGTCAATAATTCTGGCTGATATCTCTTCTACCGAATAATTGGTGGTGTTGATGTAGCGGATCTGGTGACGGCGGAATAACGATTCCACCTCGCTCAGCTCCATACGGCATTGTCGCAGCGACGCGTATCGGCTGTTGCCGCGCCGTTCTTCACGGATGGCGGTTAGCCGTTCGGCATCAATGGTTAACCCGAACAGCTTTTGCTGATAGGGTTTAAGCGCATCCGGCAGCAGCAGGTTATCCATATCATCGGCAGTAAAAGGGTAATTTGCGGCGCGAATACCGAACTGCATCGCCAGATAAAGACTGGTGGGGGTTTTGCCGCAACGGGACACGCCGAGCAGAATCACCTGTGCCTGATCGAGGTTGCGCAGCGAAATGCCATCGTCATGAGCCAAGGTATAGTCGATGGCGGCTATGCGGGCATCGTATTTGGTCAGGTTGTTGGCGGTTAGCCCATGGGTGCGATTGGCCACTGGCGTCGGCGAGACGTTTAATTCCCGCTGTAGCGGTGCGACCAACGCCTGAACAATGTCCTGACAGAAGCCTTCGCTGCCGATGATGATATCGCGGATAGCCGGAGTGACAATCGAATAGAACACCAGCGGGCGCACACCGCTCTGGCGGTATAAGGTGTCGATTTGATCACGAACGGCGGTAGCCCGGTGTTCGTTATCGACAAACGGCAGAGTACAGCTGACGGTGTTAACCGGAAACTGGGACATGACGGCGTGCCCCAACACTTCTGCAGTAATCGCCGTGCCATCGGATACATAAAATACGCTTCTTTCCATATCAGACTCCTTAAATACCCTTGCGGGTTATCATAAGACTTTTGTGCCGAAAATCAGGTGCTTCTGGAATTTTTTAATGAAACGTCATTTCATTATCTTCATGATTGTGATGATGTTATTTGACAATATTGAGATTTTTCTGACTTTTGGCAATCTCATCGCGTGAATTCCTCTTTTTTCGTCAGGTTGATCGATTCACCTTTCCGTGCTTTTTGCAACCCTGTGCTACGCTCATAAAGCCGAAACTCATTTCTGGCGAAATATTTCATACCCTAATTGTATGCAAAAAGGATTATTTTCGATGTCTAACAACGGCCCTGATAGGCGTAATGTCCTGTGGTATAACCAGCTTGGTATGCACGACGTTGAGCGGGTGGGAGGTAAAAATGCCTCTCTGGGGGAAATGATCACGAATCTGTCGGAGCTTGGGGTGTCGGTTCCGAACGGTTTTGCGACAACCGCCCAGGCGTTTAATGACTTTCTTAACCAGAGCGGCATCAACCAGCGAATCTATGAACTGTTGGATAGCACTAATGTCGATGATGTCAGCCAACTGACCAACGCTGGCGCAAAGATTCGTCAGTGGATCATCGATACGCCATTCCAGCCGGAGCTGGAACAGGCTATCTGCAGTGCATATCAGCAACTGGCTGACGGTGAACCGGAGGCGTCGTTTGCCGTGCGTTCATCCGCCACAGCGGAAGATATGCCGGATGCATCCTTCGCGGGACAGCAGGAAACCTTTCTTAACGTACAAGGTATTGATGCCGTGATGGTGGCGGTGAAGCACGTGTTTGCTTCACTGTTCAATGATCGTGCTATTTCGTATCGCGTTCATCAGGGCTATGACCACCGTGGCGTGGCGTTATCCGCCGGTGTACAGCGCATGGTGCGCTCCGATCTGGCCGCCTCTGGCGTGATGTTCACGTTGGATACCGAATCGGGCTTTGATCAGGTGGTGTTCATTACCGCCGCCTGGGGGCTGGGCGAGATGGTAGTGCAAGGCGCAGTTAACCCGGATGAGTTTTATGTGCACAAACCGACGCTCTTGAGCGGCAAGCCGTCGATCGTTCGCCGCAATATGGGATCGAAAAAAATCCGCATGGTGTACGCAGCGACCCAGGAGCACGGTAAACAGGTGCGGGTAGAGGATGTGGAAGACGCGCAGCGCACCCGCTTCTGCCTGAGCGATGACGAAGTGCAGGCGCTGGCGCATCAGGCGTTGTTGATCGAAAAACATTATGGCCGCCCGATGGATATCGAATGGGCCAAAGATGGTCATACCGGCAAACTGTACATTGTGCAGGCGCGTCCGGAAACCGTACGCTCCAATGGTCAGGTGATGGAGCGGTATCATTTGCCAGCAGGCGGCAAGGTGCTGGTGGAAGGGCGTGCTATCGGCCACCGTATCGGTGCAGGCGAAGTGAAAATCGTCCATGACATCAGCGAAATGCACCGGGTCAATGCGGGTGATGTGCTGGTGACCGACATGACCGACCCGGACTGGGAACCGATCATGAAAAAAGCGGCGGCGATTGTCACCAACCGTGGTGGGCGCACCTGTCATGCGGCGATTATCGCACGTGAATTGGGGATTCCGGCGGTCGTGGGCTGTGGCGACGCTACCGAGCGGTTGCAGAACGGTCAGAAAGTGACGGTATCCTGCGCCGAGGGCGATACCGGCTACGTTTATCATGACCTGCTGGACTTTACGGTGAAAAGCTCGCAGGTGGACGCGATGCCCACGCTGCCGCTGAAAATTATGATGAACGTCGGTAACCCGGATCGGGCGTTCGATTTCGCCTGTCTGCCCAACGAAGGCGTAGGGCTGGCGCGGCTGGAGTTCATCATCAACCGTATGATTGGGGTACACCCGCGCGCGTTGTTGGAGTTTTCGCAACAAACGCCGGACATTCAGCGTGAAATCCGCATCCTGATGCAAGGATACGACGACCCGGTCGAGTTCTATATCGAACGGCTAAAGGAAGGCATTGCGACGCTGGCGTCGGCGTTCTGGCCGAAGCGCGTGATCGTGCGTTTGTCTGACTTTAAATCCAACGAGTACGCTAACCTGCTGGGCGGCACCCGCTACGAGCCGGAAGAGGAAAACCCGATGCTGGGCTTCCGTGGCGCGGGTCGTTATGTATCGCCGGATTTCCGCGCCTGCTTTGCGCTGGAGTGTGAGGCAGTGAAACGGGTGCGTAACGGTATGGGGCTGACTAACGTCGAAGTGATGATCCCGTTTGTACGCACGGTGGCGCAGGCGCAAGCTGTGGTGGATGAACTGGCCAGTCAGGGGCTGAAACGTGGCGAGAACGGTTTGAAAATCATTATGATGTGCGAAATTCCGTCTAACGCGCTGTTGGCGGAAGCGTTCCTGCAACATTTTGATGGATTCTCCATCGGTTCGAATGACATGACCCAGTTAACGTTGGGGCTGGACCGCGATTCCGGCGTGGTATCCGAGTTGTTTGACGAGCGTAATGACGCGGTGAAAGCGTTACTGGCAATGGCGATTCGTGCGGCTAAAAAACACGGGAAGTACGTTGGCATCTGTGGTCAGGGGCCGTCTGACCATGAAGATTTCGCCGCCTGGCTGATGGATGAAGGCATTGACAGTCTGTCGCTGAACCCGGATACGGTGGTGCAGACCTGGCTGAGTCTGGCTGAGAAACGCTAACCTCTCGTTTGACGAACTGTCTATCCTGCCGCCCAGGCATTCGCTGGGCGGTTTTTTTTATGCCTACGTGTGTGGGATAACAGAGTGACATACAGCAAAGGCCGTGAGGCGAGGTTGTTGGTGGTGGGGAATAACCGGGCGGCAGATAAAAAAATGCCCATCTCAAGAATGGGCAAAGACTACACACAGCAATTCGTTACTAGCTCTGACGAGGAGAAACCTCATTGACAAACATTACATTAACAATAGCTCCGGGTATGAATACTAAGTTTTAGACTGACTGGCGTCATTAAGAATCATCCTAATGGTTAACTTTTTTTGAATAATTGATTGGTGGTGAAAGAGTTTATGTCAATTAAACTGATTTTTATAAAACTTTTATTGTCTAAAATAATGAATTTTTGCGGTGAATTTTCCTAAAAACATAAAATTCACTTACATATTGGGAATATTCCCAGTGCGTGATGCACCGGGAAATGAATGCGGTAATCAGGATTTCTTGTTGGGGTGAGAAATGGTGTGAATCGGCGGCGGTTCAGGAGAGTCTGTCATCCACGCAGATAACAATCGGTAGGATACTGCCAGCACTACCGGACCGATAAATATCCCGATCATACCGAATGCCAGCAGCCCACCAATAACGCCGGACAAGATCAGCAGCATTGGCAAATCGGCACCCATACGAATCAACAATGGGCGGATGACATTATCAAGCGTGCCGACCACGCAGCTCCAGATCAGCAGAATGGTGCCCCAGGTAGTGTCACCGCTCCAGTAAAGCCAGATGATGGCCGGAACCAGCACCGTTAGTGGGCCGATTTGCGCTACGCAGGACAGAAACATCAGCACGGTGAGCAGTGTGGTGTAGGGAATTCCCGCCAGCGCCAGACCAATGCCACCTAGTACCGACTGTACAATCGCCGTCACCACCACGCCGAGAGCGACAGCCCGAATGGCCTGCGCTGCCAGAATTACCGCTGAATCGCCACCCTGACGTCCCAGCCGAATCGCAAAACGGCGCACACCCAGCGCCACCTGATCGCCTTTGCTGTACAGCAATACGCTAAACAGCACCATCAGCGCACAATGCATCAGGAAACGCCCGACATGAGCCGCTTGAGCGACGATCCAGGACGCGGTCTGGCCGATATAGGGCTGAATTTTAGCCATCAACGCCGGGCCGCCGCTATGTGCCAGCGAATGCCAACTGCTGTGCAACTTTGCGCCCACTAACGGGATGGATTGCAGCCAGTCAAGTGCCGGCGGCGTAATTCGGCCCTGCGCACCTATCCAATTTATCAGCGTTGAGGCGTTGTCAATGACGCTACTGACCAGCATTGACGTGGGGAACACGAACAGCAGCACCAGCAGCAGGGTCATGACCATCACCGCTAATAGGCGGGAGCCCCAGAGTATGTGCTGCAGGCGGATTAACAGCGGCCAGGTGGCGATGACCACCATACTGGCCCAGGCAAATCCAAGGATGAAGGGTTGAACTACCCAAAAACAGGCAATGATCAGAATACCGATAAACAACAAACTGAACAGGATTCGCGCAAGATCGAATCGCTGTGACTGAGATTGTTTCATCAAGGAAGGTTACCTCGTTAATTCAGGCGACAGGCCTAATGCAAGATGATGAAAACGGGAGGGCTGTCATCTGCCAGGTTGAATGCAAAAGGATGCGAACTGGAATTTATCATGCGTGATTTCCGCCGATTTGCACAGTGATTCCTGCCGATAAGGGAGAATCGGCAGCGTCTGGCGGTACATGTGGGGGGATTGCTGCAACCCTAAGTTTTTATTGATCCGTTAACGCACAGCCAGGGGAAATATGATAAAACGAAAGAGCCGCAGATGGTCGATTGCCGCCTGACGGCATTTGTTCTATTGGCAAACACCACTCGCATGGACAGGGTCAACACATAATGATCCCACAGATCACACAAGCGCCGGGAATTGATCAACCGGTGCTGAGCTTTTTGGAAGCCTTGAAGCAACACGGTTTTACCGGTGATATCGCTACCCACTACGCCGACCGTTTGACGATGGCGACGGATAACAGTATTTATCAATTATTGCCGGATGCGGTGGTGTTTCCTCGCTCTACCGCCGATGTGGCGCTGCTGGCCCGGTTATCTGACGACGCGCGTTTTCGTGAACTGACGTTCACGCCGCGCGGCGGCGGCACCGGCACCAACGGGCAGGCGCTCAATCAAGGGATTGTGGTGGATATGTCCCGCCACATGAATCGCATTCTGGAAATCAACCCAGAACAGGGTTGGGTTCGGGTGGAAGCCGGCGTCATCAAGGATCAACTGAACCAGTATCTGAAGCCGTTCGGCTATTTTTTCTCGCCGGAGCTGTCCACCAGTAACCGTGCTACGTTGGGCGGCATGATCAATACCGACGCCTCAGGGCAAGGGTCGCTTGTGTATGGCAAAACCTCGGACCATGTGCTGGGACTGCGTGCTGTGCTGCCTGGCGGCGAGTTGCTGGATACGCAAGCGATGCCGGTGGCGCTGGCGGAACAGTTGGCGCAGGACGATTCGCTGATCGGTCGTATTTATCACACCGTGCTGCACCGCTGCCGTGAGCGTCGTGAGCTGATTATAGAAAAGTTCCCCAAACTGAACCGGTTCCTCACCGGGTATGACCTGCGCCATGTGTTCAGCGATGACATGCAAACGTTTGACCTGACCCGCATCCTGACCGGTGCCGAAGGAACGCTGGCATTCATCACCGAAGCGAAGCTGGATATCACGCCGTTGCCCAAGGTGCGGCGGTTGGTTAATGTCAAATACGATTCGTTCGATTCTGCGTTGCGCAGTGCGCCATTTATGGTGGAGGCGCGGGCGCTGTCGGTGGAAACGGTGGATTCAAAGGTGCTGAATCTGGCGCGTGAAGACATCGTGTGGCATTCGGTCAGCGAACTGATTACCGATGTGCCCGGCGAAGAGATGCTGGGGCTGAACATTGTCGAATTTGCCGGCGACGATGAAGCGCTTATCGATAGTCAGGTAACGTCGTTGTGTGAGCGTCTGGACGGATTGCTGGCTGCCCGTGAGGCTGGGGTAATTGGCTATCAGGTTTGTTGTGATCTGGTGGGTATCGAGCGTATTTACGGTATGCGCAAGAAGGCGGTCGGTTTGCTGGGCAATAGTAAAGGGCAGGCAAAACCGATTCCCTTTGCCGAAGATACCTGCGTGCCGCCTCAGCATCTGGCTGATTATATCGCCGAATTCCGCACACTGCTGGATAGCCACCATCTGAGTTACGGCATGTTTGGCCATGTGGACGCCGGGGTGTTGCATGTACGCCCGGCGCTGGACATGTGTGACCCGCAGCAGGAAATGCTGATGAAGCAGTTGTCCGATCAGATAGTCGCGCTGACTGCTAAATACGGCGGGTTGCTGTGGGGGGAACACGGTAAAGGTTTTCGCGCTGAATATAGCCCGTCGTTCTTCGGGCCGGAACTGTATGACGAATTGCGCCGGATTAAAGCGGCGTTCGACCCGAATAACCGTCTTAATCCCGGTAAAATCTGTGCGCCATTGAACATAGACGCACCCATGATGAAAGTGGATGCGGTGAAACGTGGCACCTATGACCGACGGATTCCGCTGGCGGTGCGCACTGCCTATCGTGGCGCGATGGAGTGCAACGGCAACGGTCTGTGCTTTAACTTTGATACCCGCAGCCCGATGTGTCCGTCGATGAAAATCACCGGCAACCGTATCCATTCCCCTAAAGGTCGTGCCACATTGGTACGTGAGTGGCTGCGACTGTTGGCGGAGCAGGGTGTAGACCCGCTGGTGCTGGAAAATGACTTACCGCGCCGGCGCGTCAGCTTCCGAGATTTGATCACCAAAACCCGTAATACGCTGGCGGCGCGTCGTGGTGAGTATGATTTCTCGCATGAGGTCAAAGAGGCGATGTCGGGCTGTCTGGCTTGCAAGGCCTGTTCCACCCAGTGCCCAATCAAGATTGACGTTCCCGGTTTTCGTGCCCGTTTCCTGCAACTGTACCACACCCGTTATTTGCGACCGGCGCGAGACTACCTGGTGGCTGGTGTGGAAAGCTATGCCCCGCTGATGGCGCACAGCCCGAAAACGTTTAACTTTTTCTTGCGTCAGCCGTGGGTGAATGCGCTCAGCCGTACGTTGATCGGCATGGTGGATCTGCCGTTGCTGTCGATGCCGTCGCTGCGCCAGCAGTTTGTCGGTCATCAGGCGATGACGACTACGCTTGAGCAGTTGGAACAGATGTCGCCGCAGGCGCGCGCTGACCATGTGCTTATTGTGCAGGACCCTTTTACCAGCTACTACGACGCGCAGGTGGTAGCGGATTTTGTCCGGCTGGTGGAAAAATTGGGATTACGGCCAGTACTGCTGCCGTTTTCGCCGAACGGCAAGCCGGAGCATGTAAAAGGATTCCTGCAACGCTTTGCGAAAACCGCTGGCAAGACCGCGGAATTCCTCAGCCGTGTAGCCCGTCTTGGGCTGCCAATGGTGGGAGTCGATCCGGCGCTGGTGCTGTGTTATCGGGATGAGTACCGGGAAGTGCTGGGTCATCGGCGCGGCGACTTTCAGGTGCAACTGGTGCACGAGTGGTTGATGACGTTGCTGAGCGGTCGTGATGATAGTGCGCCAGCGCTGCGTGATGAGCCGTGGTATTTGTTCGGTCACTGTACCGAAACCACGGCGTTGCCAGCCAGTGGCCAGCAGTGGGCGGCGATTTTCGCGCATTTTGGCGCCCGGCTGGAAAATGTCAGCGTCGGTTGTTGCGGCATGGCCGGTACTTACGGTCATGAAACCCGCAATCTGTCGCATTCTCAGGGGATCTACGCGCTCTCCTGGCAGCCGTCTCTGCAACGGTTGCCGCAGGCGCGTTGTCTGACCACCGGTTATTCCTGCCGTAGTCAGGTCAAGCGTATGGAAGGGCGTGGATTGAAACATCCGTTGCAGGCGTTGCTGGAGCTGGTGTGATGCTGTGGAAACGTAGTGTAGATATTGAACAGTTGAATCAGATGGCGGTCGGCGGCATGGCCGGTCATATTGGTATCCGTATGACGCACCTGTCTGATGATACGCTGGAAGCGGTGATGCCGGTGGATCACCGTACGCGTCAGCCGTTCGGGCTGTTGCATGGTGGTGCCTCGGTAGCGCTGGCGGAATCGCTGGGGTCGATTGCCGGTTATCTGTGCTCGCAAGGAGAGCAGCGTGTGGTGGGGGTGGAGATCAACGCCAACCACCTGCGTGCGGTGACCGAAGGCGAAGTGCGTGGCGTTTGTCGCGCATTGCATACCGGCAAACGGATGCAAGTCTGGCAAATCGATATTTTTGATAATCAGGATCGGCTGTGCTGCACCTCGCGGCTTACCACCGCAGTGATTTCACCCGACGCCTGACTCCCCGCCATTCACTACGATCTGTTGGGCTTATGGCCCGGCAGGTCAGTTCTCGACCACGCACGGCATAACGGGATAAAGGCCACCTGTTGCATAAAATCAGCCTGGAAAGCGGTGGCTTTATCCCAGTGACCCATCAGATTGAACTGGACGCAAATGCACCGTAGCGTCTGGCGTGCAAAGTAGTAACTTTGCACCCGGAACAGGTGGTCGCGCCCGATATTATTGATTTCATGAATCAGACGTTGGTGAAGTTTGATCAGGCTGAACAGATAACGGTTTTCATCACCCTGCTGCTGGCTCAGTTCCGCCATATGCATTCCAGTCAGGTAATAGCGCCGTAATTCGCTAATCTCACTGTCATCCCGCTCCAGCGATGACTCCGCCAGATAAAATTCCATCGTGGTGTTACGCAACTGCTGCCGGTAATTATCAAGCTGTGCTTGTAACCAGGCGTTGAATGGGAACATGTCTGGTACCTGTTCATAAAATAATAATCATTATCATATTTTCAGGCTATTTATCATGCAATGCATCTGAACGGGATTTATCAGCGGGAGGCAATCATGATCGCATTTTTTGCCTGAAACGGGCTGCATTTATTATTGCGTATGATTATTTTGCATTAAATTTTTTCATGGCTAATGTGTTCGTAAAACAGGTTGTTCAATGAGTGCTATACTGATAGTCTGCTAATAGTAATTACTCACATTAAAATATGTTAAATGTTTATTATACAATGATTTATTGGTTTTTTTGTTGTATTTTTGCATGGTGATAGTACTGAAATAATGAGTTTAGGATGAATATTTTTCCCTAAATATAATCATCTGGAAATAATGATTTTAAGTGATATCTATTATTTTTATTTATTCCTTCATTTTTGCCACTCAGCAATTTATACCCGTAACTAATGTGGGTGTGAGCGAGTAGAGCCAACGCACCTGCAACGTGAAGTATGACGGGTATAGATATTCGAACTGAACAGAAAAAGCTGCCAGGTGGTCGATATTATTCGCTGGCGTACGGTGGGGTATAACCGCAAACAAGGTGAGCACAATGATGGCACGCAGTAATTTGACAAATGGCATCAATGAAGATGTGGTGCGAGCACTTTCCACCAGACGTAATGAGCCGGAATGGATGCTGGAGTTTCGGCTCAGCGCTTATCGGGCCTGGTTGCAGATGGAGGAACCACACGGTCTGAACGCGCATTACGACCCTTTGAACGGTCAGGATCACCGCGATAACTCCGCTTCGTTTTGCGAGCGGGGCGGTTGCGAGCCCGGCACGACGCAACAACGCGCCGGCGCAGTTCTTTATAACGATACTGTCCACCACAATAAACAAGAGGTGGCGACAGGCGCTCTTTTTGATTCAGCGCCCGTAGCCGCCCTCTATCAGGACAGGCTGGCGAAGCAAGGCATCATTTTTTGTTCGTTCAGCGAAGCGATTCAGGCGTATCCGGAGCGGGTGCGCCAGTATCTGGGTACCGTGGTGCCCGCCAGCAGCAATTTTTTCGCTGCGCTGAATGCTGCACTGGCTTCCCAGGGGACCTTCGTCTACATCCCGAAAGGCGTGCGCTGCCCAGTGGAACTGTCAACTTACTTTCGCTCCGCCACGGCCTGGAGCGGTCAGTTTGAACGTACCCTCTTGATTGCCGATGACAATAGCTATGTCAGCTATATCGAGGGGTGTTCGGCGCCGGTACACGACAATTGTCAGCTACGTACGGCAGTCGTAGAGGTGATCGTTAACCAGAATGCCGAAGTGAAATATTACACGTTACAGAACTGGTTCTTTAGCCAGGGCAGTGAAGGCCGTGTTCTCAACTTCGTCACCAAGAGCGCATTGTGTGCTGGCAACTCGTCCCGTATGAACTGGACGCAATCAGAAATCGGATCGGCGGTGACCTGGAAATATCCAAGCGTGATTCTGCGCGGCGACTACTCGACAGGCGAATTTTGCTCGGTGGTGTTGACTCGCGGCCACCAGCAGGCAGATACCGGTACCCAAATGATTCACATCGGCAAGCACTCTCGTTCAACCATCATCACCAGAAGAATTGCCGCTGGACATAGCGAAAACACCTACCGTGGATTGGTGAAAATTATGCCCAGTGCGACAGATGCGCGCCATTTCACCCAGTGTCATTCGATGCTGGTTGGTGGCGACTGCCGCGTGCATACCATGCTTTGCATGGATGTGGAGAATTGCACGCAGCTCAACCATGAAGCCACGACCTTGCGCATTGGCGAGGATCAACTGTTCTATTGTCTGCAGCGAGGTATCAGTGCAAACGACGCTATTTCGATGATTGTGAACGGTTTCTGCAAAGACGTGTTATCAGCCTTGCCGCTGGAGCTGGCGGTGGAAGCACAGAAATTATTGTCCCTCGGCCCAAATACGGTGTGGGTTGATGAAAACGCCACCGTGATGGGACGCCATGCACCGTGTCGCGGTGCGGAAAATCATGAACGGCAGGCAAAACGCCGCAAGGATAACCGCGTGCTAACGATTGAAAACCTGAACGTTAGCGTCAAAGACAAGCCTGGCATCAATGGGTTGAATCTTCGTGTCAGCCCAGGTGAGGTTCATGCCGTGATAGGGCCGAGCGGGGCGGGTAAGGGTACCTTGTCCGCCACCTTGGCTGGGTGTGAAGGATATACGGTGACCGGCGGCTCGCTGCGTTTTAAGGGCAAAGACCTGTTGGCGTTGTTGCCGGAAGCGCGTGCTGGCGAAGGGATGTTCATTGCGTTTCAGTACCCGGTGGAAATCGCCGGTGTTAGTAATCGCATTTTCCTGCAAACGTCGCTGAATGCCGTGCGTGCTTATCGCCAGCAATCGGCACTAGACAGGTTTGATTTTGAATACTGGATTAAGGACAAAATTCAATTGCTGAACGTGCCGGATGACCTGTTGGCACGTTCGGTCAACGTCGATTTTTCCTGTAGTGAGAAAAAGCACAATGACATTTTGCAAATGGCGGTGCTGGAACCCGATTTGTGTATTCTGGATAAGCCTGATTCCGGGCTGGATAGCGATGCGTTAAAAATCGTCGCCGATGGCATCAGCGCGTTGCGTGACGGTAAGCGCGCTTTCATCATCCTCACCGATTATCCGCACCTGTTGCATCAGATACGGCCAGACTACGTACATGTGCTCTGTCAGGGGCAGATTGTCCGATCCGGAGATTTTACGCTGGTGAAACAGGTGGAGGAGCAGGGCTATGACTGGCTTATCAACCAACAATAATGCACAACGGATGTTGCAACAATGGCAGCGCCTGCCTGACGCCGAGCTGACGGAGGCGTTCGACAATCATGTATTACGTGATGCGGTATTGACATGCGTGGCTCAGCGCTGCAGGCACGGGAAGGAGAAAGCGCATGAATTATCCTATTGAACGTGTACGAGCAGATTTCCCGATTTTGCAGCAATCAGTTAACGGGTATCCGCTGGCCTATCTGGACAGTGCCGCCAGCGCACAGAAGCCGTGGGCGGTTATTGAGCGCGAGCGGGATTTTTATCTACACGAGTATGCTGCGGTGCACCGTGGTATCCATACCCTGAGTGCTCGCGCGACCAAAGCGATGGAAGAGGTTCGAGGAAAGGTGGCTGCCTTTATCCACGCGGCGTTGGCAGAGGAAATCGTGTTTGTACGCGGTGCTACCGAGGCCATTAATCTGGTGGCTAACAGTTATGGTCGTATCGCGTTTCAGCCCAGCGACAATCTGGTCATCAGCGAAATGGACCACCACGCTAACATTGTGCCCTGGCAGATGCTGGCAGAGACGCGCGGGTTGACGTTGCGTGTTCTGCCTATTACTGATGACGGTGAACTGGATATGGCTCAGTTGCCGGCATTGCTGGATGAAAACACCCGGCTGGTGGCAGTAACACAGGTTTCCAACGTGCTGGGTACTGCCAATCCGTTGGAGGAAATCATCCGTCAGGCTCATGCTTGTGGGGCGAAAGTGCTGGTGGATGGTGCGCAGGCGGTAATGCACCGGCCCGTAAATGTGCAGGCGCTGGATTGTGATTTTTACGTATTTTCCGGCCATAAGCTCTACGGTCCATCAGGCATCGGCGTACTGTACGGCAAACGCGCACTGTTGCAGGCTATGCCGCCATGGCAAGGCGGTGGAGCCATGATCCGTGAGGTCAGTCTGAAAAAAGGGATCACGTATGCCGGTACGCCATGGCGTTTTGAAGCCGGTACGCCCCATGTCGCTGGTGTGATAGGTCTGGGGGCCGCGCTGGATTATGTTTCTTCGTTGGGGATTGAGGCGATTCAGGTGCATGAAGATCGGTTGATGCGTTATGCGCTGGCATCGTTGGCTGAAGTCCCCACGTTTCGCCTGTACGGTCCGGTGAATCGCCAGGGGGTAATCGCCTTCAATCTGGGACATCACCATGCGTTTGACGTTGGCAGCTTTCTTGACCAATACGGCATAGCCATTCGTACTGGCCACCATTGTGCTATGCCGCTGATGAGCCGTTATGGCGTGCCCAGCATGTGTCGCGCCTCGCTGGCGCTGTATTCCTGTCAGGTGGAGATTGATCGATTGGTGGAGGGATTGTATCGGATACATCGGCTGTTGGGTGAGTGAACCGACGGCATAACATTATCATGTCTGGAGCATTGTTATGATGAAACTGCCGGAACCACAGAAACTGCTGCGAAATTTTTCTCGTTGCAGCAACTGGGAAGAAAAGTACCTCTATATTATTGAGCTGGGCGCTAGTCTGGAACCATTTAGCGACGCACAGCGTCAGGATGATAATCGGGTATCGGGTTGCCAGAGTCAGGCCTGGATTGATTTAACGTGTGATAAACAAGGCAAGGTAGTGTTGTATGGCGATAGCGATGCTGCCATTGTCAAGGGGTTGATTGCCATTGTTTTTAGTCTGTATCAGGGGCTATCTGCCCAGGAGATTATCGAACAGGATGTACGCCCGTTTTTCGCCTCCCTGGAGTTGAGTCGACACCTGACGCCGTCGCGCTCGCAAGGGCTGGCGTCCATACTGCGCACGGTACAGGTGCGGGCTGGTGCGCTGATATAAGTTACTCTGCTATAAGCGACTATAAGCAAATCACAGGGCGCAGTGCTTGCGCCCTGCTGCGTCACATTTCAGAATCCATCCGGTGGATTTCCTGCTACCCTGCTTTTATCCTTGGGAGCTTCCAATGATGAAAGAGATTCAACCTATTGATAAGCAATAAGAAAGAAAGTGCTCGCCAATGGCGATTCACCCGCGTCTGTGATGAGGGTGATTTCACGTCGCGCTCTGGCGCTCACCCTATCTTCAGTATTACAACAGGAATCTGATAATGAAACGTGTACTTACCCTGATGGGATTATTGTTTGCGTCCTGCCTGGCGGGGATGCCGCCAGCTAATGCAACTGAGTACCCTCTGCCTCCTCCGGATAGTCGATTGATCGGGGAAAATAGTAGCTACACCGTGCCTAACGACGGTCATCCTCTGGAATCCATTGCCGCCAAATTCAAAATTGGCCTGCTTGGCATGTTGGAAGCTAATCCTGGAGCCGACCCTTATCTGCCGAAGCCAGGTTCCAGACTGACGATCCCACTACAGATGCTGCTGCCTGATACGCCACGGGAGGGAATAGTGGTTAATCTGGCGGAATTACGGCTCTACTATTTCCCGAAGGGAAAAAATACCGTGGTCGTTTATCCGATTGGCATCGGCCAGCTTGGCCGCAACACGCCAGTGATGGTCACTCACGTTATTGAGCGGCGTCCAAACCCGACCTGGATACCTACCGCCAATACGCGCCGCCATTATAAAGAACAAGGGGTCACCCTACCGGCGATGGTTCCTGGTGGTCCGGATAACCCGATGGGATTATTTGCGTTACGGTTGGAGAAAAGCGGCGGCGTGTACTCCATCCATGGTACCAACGCTGATTTTGGCATCGGCATGAGGGTGAGTTCTGGATGTATCCGCCTGCGCCCGGAAGATATCGAAGCGCTGTTTAATGACGTGCCGGTAGGCACCCGTGTGCAGATCATCAATGAACCCGTTAAGGTTGCGGTGGAGCCGGATGGGAAACGTTATGTGGAAGTGCATCAGCCGCTATCGCGTACCGATAAGGATGACCCGCAAACCATGCCGATTGCGCTGAACCAGAAGGTGAAAGCGTTTATTCACAATGATGATACTGATGCTGAGGTAGTCCAGAATGCGATTGTCCGCCGTTCCGGTATGCCCGTGCTGGTTAACATCGGGCAAACTATATCGCGTCAAACGTCATCGTCGCATCAAGCGTTATCGCAAAGCGCAGCACCGATATCGGCAGTCGGAACATCTCCGTCGCACTAGCGACAACCGAAGCCAGGACGTCATGAGAGGGCGTTCTGGCACGTCAGGCATCTTGCCAGAATGGCTTAACGAGTTTGGTAAGGCAAATGGTGGGTTAAGCTCGTGGTGTGATGGAGCAACGGAAAGACAAAAAAAATGGCGCACAGTGTGCGCCATTTTTCATTCAACCAGTTCTTACTTTTTGTAAGTACGAACCTGGTTGTCCAGGCGCTGGTTAGCACGAGCTGCGTCATCTTTAGCAGCCTGCACGTCGGTAGCCAGAGCGTCAACTTTGCTGGTCAGAGCAGATACTTTTTCGTTCAGAGAAGAAACGTCAGAAGACAGCTGATCCAGTTTAGCGTTGCTGGAGCAACCAGCCAGCAGAGTAGAACCCAGGATTACCGCGCCCAGTACCAGTTTAGTACGATTCATTATTAATACCCTCTAAATTGAGTTAATCTCCATGTAGCGTTACAAGTATTACACAAACCGTTTTCTGATGAGAATAAATTTTTTATGGGAACGCGCTTAATTTTGATCGTTCGCTCAAAGAATCATCGAGTTTTACAGGTAGGTTAAAAAAAGTAAGCAAAACAGGCTGATCTTATCAGAATACTCTGACCTTTGCGGCTGTATATATATTTTTTCTGTATAACTGATCACGCTTTTGCATCAGCTAAAAATGTCGTCACGAACAAAAAAGCGCCCCGCAGGGCGCTTAATAGATTCTCATTATCGAATTACAGACGATGTACCGATGCGGTGTTAGTCGTGCCGCTCGGCACCAGCGCGCCAGAAACCATCACGACAATATCGCCTTCCTGGGCCAGGCCGCTCTTCAGTGCCGCTTCTTTGCCAATGCGGTAGAAATCATCGGTAGAGGCGATTTCTTTCACCAGCATGGTTTCCACACCTTTACTCAATAGCAACTGACGTGCGGTGATTTCGTTGGTGGTCAGCGCCAGAATGCGGGCATGTGGGAAATATTTGCGGATAGATTTAGCCGATTTACCGCCATGGGTGGCAACCACAATCAGTGGCGCTTCCAGTTTCTCTGCCGTTTCCACCGCGCCGCGGCACACCGCTTCGGTGATGCGCAATTTGCTGGTGTTTTGCAGTTTATCCAGACGCGATTTCATCACTCTATCGGTGCGTTCGCAGATGGTGGCCATAATCGTGACGGCTTCCAGCGGGTATTTGCCTTTAGCACTCTCGCCAGACAGCATCACAGCGTCGGTGCCGTCGATGATGGCGTTGGCGACGTCGCCTGCTTCGGCGCGGGTCGGGCGCGGGTTCTTGATCATTGAATCCAGCATCTGAGTGGCGGTGATCACCACTTTGCGAGCCAGGTTACATTTTTCGATCATCATTTTTTGCGCGAAGATCACTTCTTCAACGGGAATCTCCACGCCCAGGTCGCCACGGGCGACCATGATGCCGTCAGAGGCGTCCAGAATGTCGTCGAAGTTATTCAGACCTTCCTGGTTTTCAATTTTGGAGATGATCTGGATGTGTTCGCCGCCATGTTGTTTCAGATGGGCGCGAATCTCTTCTACGTCGGAACGTTTACGAATAAAGGAGGCTGCCACAAAATCGACACCCTGTTCGCAACCGAAAATCAGGTCACGTTTGTCTTTTTCGGCCAGTGCAGGTAACTGGATGGACACGCCCGGCAGGTTGACCCCTTTGTTTTCGCCGAGATCGCCGTTGTTCAGCACCTTACAGATAACCTCATTGCCTTTGATCTCGATGACTTCCATACCGATCAGGCCATCGTCAACCAGCACCGTGTTTCCGACGCTCAGGTCATTGGCAAAGCCGGCATAGGTGACCGCTACACGGTCTTTGTTGCCGATAACGCTCTGATCGGTGGTGAAGGTGAAGGTCTGGCCTGCGGTCAGGGAGACGTCTGCGCCATTCTCCAGTTTGATGGTACGGATTTCCGGGCCTTTGGTATCCAGCAGAATGGCTGCTTTCAGGCCGGTTTTTTCTGTCACGGCACGCAGATTTTTAATGCGTTGACCATGTTCTGCGTAGTCACCGTGAGAGAAATTCAGGCGCATTACATTCATGCCTGCGCTCAGCAGCTTGCCCAGTACTTCCTCTGATTCGGTTTTCGGACCGATGGTACAAACGATTTTGGTCTTTTTCATAACGGTAGTTTCTACAAGTTGTGATGGATAAAAAAACAGGATGACCGACGGTTAGCCAAAGCTGAACCTTCGGGAACAATACGTTTGCGACAGCGAGAGAATGGTAAGTATAGATGGTGACAGGCGAGGAGAAATGAAGAAACACGTGACTGGATATTGCCCATAAAACAAAGTGGACGAGGCGGCAATATCCCTGAGGATTGTGTTGTCTGTGGTGTTTTTGTCAGTGGCACGTGGATTCGCTGAAACCATTCAATGAAACAACGTTCCGTATTATAGTTATCAGACAAAGAGATACAAGCTGTTGAAGGGATGGATAACGCGTATTTTCGTGCTCTTGCGCAAAAAAATGTACGATTTATTATTTTTACACAAATTTGTTGCGCAAATGCCCTAAGAATCTCTGGCTGTCGGTGTAGTAAAAAGACGGAAACCTGGGATGGTAGTGGCTGGTCTGGCAACCTCTGGCGGCGGGAATATTGGTTCTGGGTCGATCCGGGTCACGTTTCCATCCCCTGAAGGTTGAGCCGCCGTGAACCAGTGGTAATTTAACGTTAGTTGGTTGTATCTGGTCAGCGACATGCCTGTGTCGTGGCGGCGTGCAACCCAGGGTTGTTACTGCTATTCAGGGTTGTTACTGCTATCGGCAGGCAAAGCCAGATGTTCGCGTTCATTGCGGACGTCTGGTTTTTTGTTTTCAGGGGTCGGACAATGAAGATTGCCAAGATATTGAATAATAACGTCGTCACGGTCATGGATGCGCATAATAACGAACAGGTCGTGATGGGGCGTGGAATGGGATTCAAAAAACGACCGGGAGATAGTGTGGATGTTGCGCTAATAGAAAAAGTTTTCGCTCTGCGCAGCAGCGAACTGACGGCAAGGCTGAGCGATGTGCTGGAGCGCATTCCGCTGGAGGTGGTGACTACCGCTGATAGGATTATCGCGCTGGCGAAAGAAAAGCTGCCCGGAAACCTGCAAGATAGCCTCTATATTTCATTAACTGACCATTGCCACTTTGCCATTGAGCGGCACCGGCAAGGGGTGGATATTCGTAATGGATTATTGTGGGAAATTAAACGACTGTATCAGAAAGAGTTCGCCATCGGGCTGGAAGCGTTGGGGATTATTCACCGACGGCTTGGGGTTCAGTTACCGGAAGACGAGGCGGGCTTTATTGCGCTGCATCTGGTGAATGCCCAACTGGATGGCCATATGCCAGAAGTGATGCATATAACCCGCGTGATACAGGAAATTTTGAATATTGTGAAATATCAGCTGAATCTTGACTATAACGAGCAAGCTTTTAGTTATCACCGATTTGTGACTCATCTGAAGTTTTTTGCGCAGCGATTAGTGGGCCGTACGCCGGTATTCAGTGAAGATGAATCGCTGCACGATGTAGTGAAAGCGCAATATACGCAGGCGTATCACTGCGCCGAAAAAATACGGGATCATATTATACGACATTACGACTATACCCTGACGAAAGAAGAGTTGATGTTTCTGGCTATTCATATCGAACGGGTGCGTTCGGAATTACAGGATCAGGCAGAAAATAAAAATCAGGTGTAGAAAACCGAAACTTGAGTGGTATCACAAAATAATAGATTGCCTGGGTAAAACGCTTGTCAGAATAGATCGCACTGGTAATCTGTAAACAATAAATATGGATTGCGACTGCATCTTCTTCATTGGAGAAGGCAGGCAAAACCTGAACTGTCTTTCCGCACCTTATGCTGCGATGAGACGGTTCAGGTTTTTTTTTGCCTTGAACATAGGGTGCCTTGAAACCGTATATATCAGTCACTCAGCGGTTTTTTTCAGGCATGGATCGATCATTGAGGATGTCGCAATGAATTACGAAGCATTAGCCAGTGAAATAAGAGATGGCGTAGGCGGTCAGGGAAATATTATTAGTGTGGTGCATTGCGCCACGCGTCTGCGCTTCAAATTGAAAGATAATACCGCCGCCAATGCGGATATTCTGAAAAATAACCCAGGCATCATCATGGTGGTGGAAAGCGGCGGCCAGTTTCAAGTGGTGGTAGGCAATCAGGTGGCTGATGTTTATCAGGCACTGCTTTCGCTTGAAGACATGTCGCGTTTCAACGAGCCGGTGGCATCAGAAGAGAAGAAAGACAGCTTATTTGCCGGATTTATCGACATCATTTCCAGTATTTTTACCCCGTTTGTCGGTGTGATGGCAGCAACGGGGATACTGAAAGGTTTTCTGGCGCTGGGGGTGGCCACCCATTTTATAACCGAGAGCAGCGGCACCTATAAGTTGTTGTTTGCCGCAAGTGATGCGCTGTTTTATTTTTTCCCGATTGTGCTGGGGTACACCGCTGGCAAGAAGTTTGGCGGTAACCCGTTCACTACGCTGGTGGTCGGTGCCACATTGGTTCACCCAAGCATGATAGCCACCTTCAATGCTATGCAGCAGCCAGATCACCCAATACTTCATTTTCTAGGTATCCCGATTACTTTTATCAATTACAGTTCGTCGGTCATCCCGATTCTGTTCGCCAGTTGGGTATCCTGCAAACTGGAGAAACCGCTGAATCGCTGGCTGCACGCCAATATCCGCAATTTTTTCACGCCGCTGTTATGTATTGTCATTAGCGTTCCGCTGACGTTTTTGCTGATAGGTCCCAGCGCGACCTGGTTAAGTGAGATGCTGTCTGGCGGATACCAGTGGCTGTATGGACTGAATTCGTTGCTGGCTGGAGCCGTGATGGGGGCAATGTGGCAGGTCTGTGTGATATTCGGTCTGCACTGGGGTTTTGTGCCATTAATGCTCAATAACCTGAGTGTGATGGGGCATGACACCCTGTTGCCGCTGCTGACCCCGGCGGTGCTGGGGCAGGCCGGTGCTACGCTGGGCGTACTGTTGCGCACCCACGACATGAAGCGCAAAGGGATTGCGGGTTCGGCATTTTCCGCCGCGATTTTCGGTATCACCGAACCGGCGGTATACGGCGTGACGTTACCACTGCGTCGCCCTTTCATCTTTGGTTGTATTGGGGGCGCTGTAGGCGCGGCGGTCATGGGGTATTTCCATACCACTACTTATTCTTTCGGTTTTCCCAGCATTTTCACCTTTACCCAGATCATTCCGCCGACCGGCGTGGATAGCAGCGTATGGGCGGCCATCATCGGCACGCTGGCGTCGTTCATGTTCGCGGCGTTGGGCAGTTGGTCGTTCGGTGTTCCTAAAGACGAAGCACAACCGGCGGTGGTGCGGCAGACTGAGTTGGAAGCCACGCAAACCAGCGCTGCCGTTGTTAGCGTTGTGCGTGATGAGACGCTGTTTAGCCCGTTGACGGGTGAGTTGGTGCCGCTGGATCAGTTGGCTGATCGCACCTTTGCCAGCGGCGTAATGGGCAAGGGGGTCGCTATCCGACCTTCGCAAGGGCGGCTGTATGCGCCGGTGGACGGCACCATAGTCTCGCTGTTCAAGACGTATCATGCTGTTGGCCTGGCATCGCGGGGCGGCGCGGAGGTGCTGATGCATGTCGGCATCGATACCGTCCGGCTGGAGGGGCGTTATTTTACCCCACATGTGCGTGTCGGTGATGTGGTGCGTCAGGGCGACCTGCTGCTGGAGTTTGATGGCCCGGCGATAGTAGCGGCAGGATACGACCTCACTACCCCGATGGTGATTACCAACAGCGAAGATTATCGCGGGGTTGAGTCTGTCACCAGCGGCAAGGTGGATGCCAATACGCCGCTGACACAGTTGATATGCTGAATAATTGTTGAATAGAAACACAGGAGATCAGTGATGAGTAATCCTTTCCCGGAGCACTTTTTATGGGGTGGCGCCATTGCCGCTAATCAGGTGGAAGGCGCCTATCTGACCGATGGAAAAGGACTTTCCACGTCGGATTTACAGCCCCAGGGCATCTTTGGCAGCATTGTGGCGCGCCAGCCGGGTGACAGCGGCATCAAAGATGTGGCGATCGATTTCTATCACCGTTACCCGCAGGATATTGCACTGTTTGCTGAAATGGGATTTACCTGCCTGCGTGTATCGATAGCCTGGACGCGCATTTTTCCTCAGGGTGATGAGGCTGAGCCTAATGAAGCGGGGCTGGCATTTTATGATCGGCTGTTTGATGAACTGGCAACACACGGCATTCAGCCGTTAGTGACGTTGTCACATTATGAAATGCCGTATGGACTGGTGAAAAAACAAGGTGGCTGGGGTAACCGGTTGACCATTGAGTGCTTTGAACGTTATGCCCGTACGGTGTTTACGCGTTACCGCCACAAGGTCAAACGCTGGCTGACGTTCAACGAGATTAATATGTCGCTACATGCGCCTTTTACTGGTGTCGGGTTGCCGCCGGATAGCGACAAAGCAGCGATTTATCAGGCTATTCACCACCAATTAGTGGCGAGCGCCAGGGCGGTGAAAGCCTGCCACGATATTATTCCAGATGCGACGATCGGCAATATGCTGCTGGGGGCGATGCTCTATCCGCTGACCAGTAAGCCGGAAGATGTGATGGAAAGTCTGCATCAAAATCGGGAATGGTTATTCTTTGGTGATGTGCAGGTACGTGGCGCTTATCCGGGGTATATGCATCGCTATTTCCGCGAGCAGGGTATTACGCTGAATATCACAGAACAGGATACGCAGGATCTGACATCCACCGTTGATTTTATTTCTTTCAGTTATTATATGACCGGGTGTGTCAGTACCGATGAGACACAACTCGAAAAAACGCGTGGCAATATATTAAATATGGTGCCGAATCCGTATCTGGAAAGTTCTGAATGGGGCTGGCAGATTGATCCGTTGGGGCTGCGTTATTTGCTGAATTTCCTGTATGACCGTTATCAAAAGCCATTGTTTATTGTTGAGAATGGGCTGGGTGCGAAAGATAACATCGAAGCAAATGGTGAAATTCACGATGATTATCGTATCCGTTATTTAAACGATCATCTGGTACAGGTCAGCGAAGCCATTGCCGATGGTGTGGAGGTATTAGGATATACCTGCTGGGGACCGATTGATTTAGTCAGCGCCTCGAAAGCGGAAATGTCCAAACGCTACGGTTTTATTTATGTTGACCGTGATGATACCGGCAAGGGGTCGCTGGAACGGCAGCGTAAAAAGAGCTTTTACTGGTATCAATCGGTTATTGCCAGTCACGGAAAAACGCTGACACGTTAATAGACATACATGATTCAAGTTGCAGGAAAGACAACCTACCTGCAACTTGAAATATGAACAGCATAAATCAAGAAGAATTCGTTTACCGCCGGTGTTTGAGTTGAGAACTGGCGGTGAGCGCATACGGCTCAGTCTGCCTGTTTACCCTGTACCCATAACAAGAGAGGTTAATAATGAAAACCAGGAAAACCTGTCTGTACCTGTTATTCTCTGCGCTAAGCATCTCCACACCGCTGGCGGCGCAAGCCGTGTCGGGCGCTATCCCGACGTTACCGCGTACCGACGTGGCAACCCGGCACTATTTGTCGCAGGTTAACGCGGATAACAGTATTACTTTCCGGCTGTTTGCGCCAGATGCCAAATCGGTAAGCGTGGTGACTGGCGCGACGCCGGAAACCTGGGTCGCACACCCGATGACGAAAGATGATCTAGGCGTCTGGTCGTGGCGCAGCGAGCCGCAGCAGCCCAATCTGTACGAATACTTCTTTAATGTGGATGGCTTTCGCAGCGTTGACACTGGTTCGGCGTTGCCTAAACCGCAGCGACAGGTCAACACCAGTATGATTCTGGTGCCGGGCAGCGTGCTGGACACACGGGCGGTGCCGCATGGCGAGCTGCGCACCGTTACCTATCATTCGGCGTCGCTGAAATCGGAACGGCAAATCTATGTCTGGACGCCGCCGGGCTACACTGGCGCGGGCAAGCCGTTGCCGGTGCTGTATTTCTATCACGGATTCGGTGATGCTGGCGATTCTGCCGTCAGACAAGGACGTATTCCTCAAATCATGGATAACCTGCTGGCGGAGAAAAAGATTTCGCCGATGCTGGTCGTGATCCCGGATACCGAAACCGATGTCGCCGATGCCATTGCGGAAGATTTTCCGCCGAAAGATCGTCGCAAAACGTTCTATCCACGCAATGCGGCGGCGGCTGATCGTGAGTTAATTCATGACATCATTCCACTGGTCAGCGCGCGGTTTAATGTGCGGCGCGATGCCGATGGCCGTGCGCTGGCCGGGCTGTCGCAAGGCGGTTATCAGGCGCTGGTGTCCGGCATGAGCCATCTGGATCACTTCGGCTGGCTGGCGACGTTTAGTGGCGTAACCACCGAAACGGTGCCGAATGCACAGGTTAGCGTACATCTGGGGAATGCCGCTGCTATCAATCGACAACTGCATAATTTCACTGTGGTGGTGGGTGAAAAAGATACGGTGACTGGTAAGGATATCGCCGGGTTAAAAGCGCAACTGGAGCAGAAAGGCGTGAAATTCGATTACCGGCAGTATCCCGGCTTAGGGCATGAAATGGACGTCTGGCGCCCGGCGTATATCGAATTTGTGCAGAAGATTTTTAAATAACCGAAATGCAAGTCAGGTAACAAAACGGGCAGGGTATCCTGCCCGTTTTGTCATGCGCAGAGTCAGGCATCGGCCAGGGTGGTGTGTAAAGTGCACTACAGAGCGAGAAATAGACTGAAAGCAGAAACAGTAACTGGCAAGGATAATTCATTGAGAAACAGCGGATGAATTGGTGCGACCGAGTGGACTCGAACCACCGACCCCCACCATGTCAAGGTGGTGCTCTAACCAACTGAGCTACGGTCGCAATATGTGTGTTGGTGCTGATACGCTGAAAATGGTGCGTTCAATTGGACTCGAACCAACGACCCCCACCATGTCAAGGTGGTGCTCTAACCAACTGAGCTATGAACGCATTATTTTTATCAGCTGCCGTCAGGGCGACAGCGGGGACGAATATTAACGGGCCGGATGGCTGCTGGCAAGGAGAAAAACGCAAAATTCCCGCTGTGCCACACTGATTGGCGAGCTTGTAGACAGAGCACCGTTTTTTGCGCTCTGTCTCTATTATGTCGTCAACGCGCTGCGCGTGCCAGAATACGGGCTGGCGATTGACGTTGCACCCAGCGGATACGCAGCACCATCATGGTGGCGGAAGCAGTCAGGCCGATGATGAATCCACACCAAAAACCAGCTGGTCCCATACGCGGCACCAGCATGTCAGTCAGCGCCAGCACATAGCCAATCGGTAGCCCCAGCAGCCAATAGGCAATGAAGGTGATGAAGAAGATAGCGCGAGTATCTTTATAGCCACGCAATACGCCGCTACCAATGGTCTGCACGGCATCGGAGATTTGGTAGAGCGCCGCTAACAGCATGAGATGCGACGCCATTGTCACCACATCCGGATTTTGGTTGTACAGCATGGCGATAGGTTCACGCAGCGTGATGGTAAAAATAGCTGTGCACATTGCCAGCAATATGCCGGTAGCGATGCCGGTGCGTGCTGCCACCCGCGCTGCCTGTGCCGAACCTTCGCCCAGCCGATGGCCGACGCGAATAGTGGCGGCAACGCCAACAGACAGCGGCAACACGAACATCAGCGAACTGAAGTTGAGCGCGATTTGGTGGCTTGCGACATTCACTACCCCAAGCGGCAATACCAGCAGAGCGACAATAGCGAATAATGTCACTTCAAACAGCATCGCCAGCGCAACCGGCAGCCCCAGCCCGGCTAAACGCCGGAGTATTGCCCAATCCGGTTTCAGCGGGGCGTTGAACTGACGAATATCTTTTAGCCAGTACGCGTGACGGGAATAAATGGCCATCATCAGCATCATTATCCAGTATACCGAGGCTGTCGCTACCCCGCAGCCAACGCCGCCTAACTCCGGCATCCCCAGCTTACCGTGGATAAAAACGTAGTTGATGGGAATATTGATCAGCAGGCCAATAAACCCGATCACCATCCCCGGCTGTGTTTTGGATAACCCTTCGCACTGGCTGCGCAACACCTGATAAAACAGATAACCGGGTGCGCCCCAAAGCAATGCGTGCAGGTATTTTACGGCTTTGTCGGCCAGTTCCGGCGCGCCATCGTGCATCAGGTTAATCGCGTATTTTCCCTGATAGAGCGTCACCATGGTCAGAACAGAAATGGCCGTCGCCAGTAAGAATGCTTGCTGGGTTTGATGAGCAATACGGTCCCGGCGCCCTGAGCCGTTGAGGTTCGCCACCACTGGCGTAAGCGCCATCAGTAAACCGTGGCCGAACAGGATAACAGGCAACCAGATGGAGGTACCCACCGCTACCGCCGCCATATCGGTGGCGCTGTAGGAACCAGCCATAATGGTATCCACCACACCCATTGAGGTTTGCGATACTTGCGCGATGATGACCGGAATAGCCAGCGCCAGCAAATGACGGGCTTCTGATAAGTACTTCTGCACGAAAACACCTTCCTAAAGCAGGATGGAGAGAGATCTCTAATGAGGAGAGAAAGACAATCATCCTTTATTTGTACGAAAAAAGATGAACTATTGTAACGATTTGCCAACAGTAAACCAATGATTGACTCGCCGGGCATGATCCCGTTGGTTTTCCTGATGATATGGTGCAAACTGCCTGACATGAGTGAACGTAGCCACTTCCAAACATGGCTCAGTCGTGTCATACCACTGTCGTCGCGCGTTCACGCCTATTACTGATCAGGAGGCAAGGTCAACACCATGTTTACCGGTATTGTTCAGGGCACGGCGACTGTCGTGTCTGTCGATGAAAAACCCAATTTTCGCACTCATGTGGTACAACTGCCCCCCGAACTGCTGCCGGGGTTGGAAACGGGCGCTTCCGTAGCGCACAATGGCTGTTGTCTGACTGTTACCGGAATCGATGGTGATCGGGTCAGTTTTGACCTGATCAAAGAGACGTTGCGGCTGACCAATCTGGGTGACGTAAACGTGGGTGATCGGGTTAATGTAGAGCGTGCGGCCAAATATGGTGATGAGATCGGTGGGCATGTGATGTCCGGCCATATTATGTGTACGGCGGAGATCGTGAAAATTCTGACGTCGGAACATAATCATCAGATCTGGTTCCGGTTGTCTGATGAATCACAGATGAAATATGTGCTGCACAAAGGATTCATCGGTATTGACGGCATCAGCCTGACGGTGGGCGAAGTGACTCGCAGCCGTTTTTGCGTGCACCTGATTCCGGAAACACTCCTGCGCACGACGCTAGGCCAGAAACGATTGGGTGATCGTATTAACATCGAAATCGACCCGCAAACCCAGGCCATTATCGATACGGTTGAACGTGTTCTGGCTCGTCAGGCACAGCAGCAAGCACAGGCGGCGGCACAGGTAGAGCAGGGCGAATAAGCTGCTTCCTCGCAACTTTGCTTTGAGCATAAGCAAAACCGGCAATTGTCTGCCGGTTTTGTTATTGAAGCGGCGATATTCGCCAGAAGCTAATTGTTATCTGGGTACTCGCAAACCACCTTCCACGCCATCCGCGCTAAATAGTACCTGCCAGAGATGAATATCGCGTGCTCGGAACGAGCCAGCACAGACGTTAAGATAGTAACTGAACATTCGCTGGAAACGTTCGGAATAACGCTCCGACAAGGTTGGCCAGTGTTGCTGGAATCGTTCATGCCAGGCCATCAGCGTGCGGTCATAATCTGCGCCGAAATTGTGCCAGTCTTCCATTACCAGATAGGGTTCGCTGGCTTGTGCGATATGCTGCACTGAAGGCAGGCAGTAGTTGGGGAAAATGTATTTGTTCATCCAGGAGTCAACTTTCAGATTGGTTTCATTGGTGCCGATAGTGTGCAGCAGGAACAACCCATTAGGTTTGAGGTTTTTTCTCACAACCTGAAAGTAGGTGGGATAATTTTTCGGTCCGACATGTTCGAACATGCCGACAGAAACGATACGATCAAACTGCCGGTCTAGGTCACGGTAGTCTTGCAGCATGATGGTAACTTCCAAATCCTGACAGCGTTGCTGTGCCAGCACCTGCTGTTCGCGGGATATGGTAACGCCCGTGACACTGACGCCGTAATGACGTGCGGCGAATTCCGCCAGTCCACCCCAGCCGCAACCAATATCCAGCAGCGTCATGCCACGACGTAACTGCAACTTTTCACAAATGAGGCGCAGCTTGTCTTGTTGTGCCTGTTCAAGCGTTTCGGCTTTCGTCCAGTAACCACAAGAATACTGTAAGTAAGGATCGAGCATCAGGGTGAAAAGATCGTTACCAAGGTCGTAATGCTCTTTACCCACGATCCAGGAACGGCGGCGAGATTGCAGATTGGTCAACCGTGCTATCAGGATCCGTAATGTATCTTGCCAGCGATGCGGTAGTTGGTTTTCCAGTCGGGTACGTATCACACGGTGGAAAAACATGTCCAGTCGTTCACACTCCCACCAGCCATCCATATAACTTTCGCCTAATCCGAGCGAGCCATCACGCAATACGCGCTTATACATCTCAGGGTTGCGGACCTGAATATCAAATGGACGAGAACCGTTAATCGCGATGTCGGCGGTGGATAGCATTTCATTAACGATTTGGAACCAAGGTAGATTGGGTGTCCCCAGTTCCTCAACATAGGATGAACTCATAACTTCTCCCTACCTTGCCAAATAAATGCTTTTGCAAGGAGTAATTTAGACAACATAACCATGACGGGCTTTGATAGACCCGAACCATCGTCTATCCCTGAGCGTCTCAGAGGAAAGTAAGAGAAAAGCTGGTACAAAGATATCTACCAAGGCTGAAACCAAATAAGAGATGCGACGGTCAGCAGGTGGAATAGAAAAAATGAGGCGATGCGTTTAATACATCGCATGATCATAATTGTTGTCATCAACTATACAGTCAATTGTATGACGGCTTTAATCCGTCGGCAAGATTCGTCGGATTAAAGCAGCACGTTGAGTCATGCCTTTTCGGCAGTTGCGGCACTCGTCGCGGCCATGCGTAGCGCGGTACGCCGCATGATTTCGAGTCGTCAGGCAGCGAGATAGAGAATTGTCTGGATTTTAACGGCGGTAATCGCGGTACGGGCCATCAGCGACTGAACGACGTTCAATTAAGGTCGGATGTACTTCGATGGTTTGGGCTTCCTCGCGTTTACTGGTAATACGGTCAAGCAGCATGGAGAACGCCGCTTGCCCCAGTCGTTCCTTGGGTTGATGAATGGTGGTCAGTGCGGGAGTAAAATATCGGGAGTGACGTACATTGTCGTAACCGATCACCGAAATATCCTGTGGCACACGCAGACCCAGCTCGTCAGCAGCGCAAATGGCACCCATCGCCATGATATCGCCGCCGCAGAATACTGCCGTTGGCCGTTGTTTCTGGGCCAGAATCTGGTGCATCGCTTTGTAGCCGGACTCTGGCTCAAAGTCGCCCTGAACCACCCAGTCTTCCCGTAAGGGAATATCAGCCTCTTTCAACGCTTTCAGGAACCCCAGGTAACGCCCGCTGCCCGTATTGCGCCCCTGAGAGCCGGGAATAGCGCCGATGTCACGGTGACCACGCTCAATCAGATAGCGCCCGGCCATGTAGCCGCCCGCAAATGCATTATCAATAATAGTATCGGTAAAATCGTTATGGGCTTCGCCCCAGTCCATCACCACCATCGGGATGTGACGATAGTCCGCCAGCATGGACAACAATTCAGGCGGATACTCAGCACACATCACCAACAGCCCATCGACCCGCTTTTGTGCCAGCATGGATAGGTAAGCACGCTGCTTATCCTGATTGTTGTGGGAGTTGCACAGGATTAGCGTGTAACCTCTGGCGTAGCAGCTGTTTTCCACCGCCTCGATAATTTCGGCGAAATAGGGCGCTTCGCTGGAGGTTGCCAGCAGGCCGATAGATTTGGTGTGGTTGACTTTCAGGCTACGGGCCACTGCACTGGGTGAATAATGCAATTCATCAATCGCTGCGCGCACCGCAGCCTTGGTCTCTTCGGCGACGAAACGTGTTTTATTGATCACGTGTGATACGGTTGTGGTTGAAACGCCCGCGCGTTTTGCCACATCTTTGATCGTTGCCATCTAAAGTGACTCCTGAACTCATCTGTTACAGCAGTAAATATGTTGTTAATCGTTTGCCTGCGTGAAATTTTCTCCTGCCAGACAAGCAAGGCAACATTCAGGAGGAGACATGCCGAGGTTGTAGCTGAAGGGAGGACTGACGCATCGACCAACGCAGTGTATATCGTAAACTGCGGATTTTGGCCGATTTAGAGCAAAAGTGGAAGAGGCAATTCGTGTTATCTCTGTGACGCAGAATTCGGTTTTTTGACCTCGGTTGAGTCATAATACACCTATATTTTGTGTGATTCCCCGCCTGCCGGGGCTTACTCAGACATGACGTGATATCAGTCAATAACAGGAGAATATATGGATACTAATCTGAAAATGTCACTGTTCACCACGGTGGCTACGCTGGCGATGATCATTGTCTTTAGTCTGAGTGCGATACTGAACTGATTGCAACTGGTGTTCTCATCATCGGCGGTGAAATCTATCGGTATCAAAAACCGGTATCTTTATCAGCATCAAATACACCAAAAGGGGCATAACGCCCCTTTTGTGTTATCTCAAGTTGTGTTATCTCAACGTGTCTTATTCAACGGAAATATTCATTCAACAGTATTCCAGCCGGTTGTTGCTTAACGGATGGTTTTGGGTGTGACCACGCGGCGAGCGCCAACATAATGATCTTGCCAGTAATCTTCGCTCAGTTTGCTGATTTTAATGTCTGCACCGGAGCGCGGTGACTGAATGAAGCGACCATTACCGAGATAGACACCCACATGGTCGGCAGCACCGCGGTTGGTGATGTGGAAGAACACCAGGTCACCGCTTTCCAACTCGCTTTTCTTGATCGGCGCGGCATCACGCAGGTGGAACATCTCATTGGCTGTACGCGGGATTTGAATTTTCACTACATCTTTATAGGCGTAGTAGACCAATCCGCTGCAGTCGAAGCCAGAACGTGGCGTAGCGCCACCCCAATGATAACGTTTGCCGATTTGACTCATCAGCTTGTTCATGGCGGTCAGTTTAGCGTGTTGATACCGTTTTTGGTGAGTGGCGTTAAGGGACGGCGCAGTTTTGTCCTGCCTACCTTTTTTGCTTGTGGTTTTGGCAATCACAGCTTCATGTGCTTTGTGGCTGCTATGGGTCTGAGCAGAGGCGCTTTTTTTCGTGGTTTTGCCTGCTGGCGCTTTGGCCTGAAGATTTTTTTCTTGCTGTTTCTTGTTGGTCGAATGGGACGAGCTGGCGGCCATCAACGGCTTTTTGTCATTGTGCGGTTTGCTGTTTTTATCGTGAACCGATGCTGTTTTGACCGGTGCAGCCTTAGTCGTTTTTTCCGGTTTTTTGTTATGTGTCGGCGCTGCGCCTTTTTTGTTGGTGTTTTTGGCTGCTTTGCTTTTCTTAGATTCATCAATAGCGTTATTCGCCGCTTCCACACCGTTTTTGCGCGGTAATACCGCAGACCCATGTGGATTAGCGTTCGCCAGATTAAAAAACAGGTTACTGAAAAATAATAAAAAAAGCGTAATAAATAAACGCATAATAATTTTGACCGAAAGTTGTCCTCAATCGTTCACTGTTTACAGTATTCCCGAAAATGACCTGATAAAAAAGCAGGTGATAATGCAATGTTACTACAAAATAGTGAGAAAACGTTAATAACGGTATTTGCTGCTTAATTATTAAACAAATTAGCGTTGTCCTGTGCGGATGGATGGGGCGATGAATAAGACCTTACAAAAGATAGCGTTTTTTTGTGGTCGTCGCTATCGTTAGAATACAAAATATAAAGAAGCGGTATGCGATAGTCTGCCGCGAGTCACATGACCAGCCGTTGACAGGCTGATCATCACGCGCTTGAGGAAGCAATAGAATGACGACAACGACACTTGAAAAAATTCAGCGTCAGATCGCTGAAAACCCGATTCTGCTGTACATGAAAGGTTCTCCAAAACTGCCAAGCTGCGGCTTTTCTGCTCAGGCGGTACAGGCGTTGTCAGCGTGTGGCGAACGTTTTGCTTATGTAGATATCCTGCAGAATCCGGATATCCGCGCCGAACTGCCAAAATACGCCAACTGGCCGACATTTCCGCAGTTGTGGGTGGATGGTGAATTAGTTGGCGGTTGCGACATCGTGATTGAGATGTATCAGCGCGGTGAACTGCAACAACTGATTAAAGAAACTGCCGATAAATACCGTTCCAGGCAGGAAAACCAGCAGTAATCCTCTTTATTAATTATCAGGCAGCGTTGTGCTGCCTGATGGCTTTACTTTTCGCTATCGATGGACTCGTTATCGATGCTTACCGGTATGTCGTTCGCGGCTGAAGCCAACGGCCAGCCACCCATACGCTTCCAGCGATTAACCAGTTCACAAAACAGCTGCGCTGTTCGTTCGGTGTCATAGAGCGCTGAATGAGCCTGGCTGGCGTCGAAAGGAATATCCGCCGCGATGCAGGCTTTGGCCAGAACGGTCTGTCCTAGCACCAGCCCGCTGAGCGCGGCGGTGTCAAACGTGGCAAACGGGTGGAATGGGTTACGTTTCAGACCGCAGCGTTCTGCTGCCGCCATTAGAAAGCTGTGATCGAAGGTGGCATTATGCGCCACGATGATGGCACGACTGCAGTCCTGATCCTTGATTCCCTTACGTACCGCCTTGAAGATGCTGTGTAGTGCTTCATATTCGCTCACGGCTCCTCGCAGCGGATTGGCAGGGTCAATGCCGTTGAACGCCAATGCTTCCGGTCGCAGAATAGCGCCTTCAAACGGTTCGATATGAAAATGCAACGTGTCGTCCGGCTGTAACCAACCGCTTTCATCCATTTTCAGCGTTACGGCTGCAATTTCCAGCAGCGCATCAGTTTTCGCGTTAAACCCGGCGGTCTCCACATCAATAACAACAGGGTAAAAGCCACGAAAACGCGCGTTAAGAGCGTTCAGGTTATTTTTCTCAGCCATTCGTTTCTTGTTTCTTCAATAATATGCAGTGCGCATTATGGCAAATTCGGGTGGGGGATGCAGTAAATGTGCATGACGGCGAATCATTGCTCCCCCGGAAAGGCAGACACGCGTTGGTGCCTGAATAGCAAAGACGGGAGATCAGTTACCCAGACCTTGACCGGCTTGTGAACGTTCAATCAGTTCTATCTTGTAACCATCTGGGTCTTCCACAAAGGCAATAACAGTCGTGCCGCCTTTGACGGGACCCGCTTCACGGGTTACTTTACCACCTGCCTGACGGATACGCTCGCAGGCACCTGCCACGTCATCCACACCTAATGCGATATGACCGAAGGCCGTGCCCATTTCATAGCTATCCACGCCCCAGTTGTAGGTCAGTTCGATCACTGCGCCGTCGCTTTCCTCGGTATAGCCGACAAATGCCAGAGAGTATTTGTATTCCGGATTGTCGCTGGTGCGCAACAAACGCATTCCTAATACCGTGGTGTAAAAATTGATGGCGCGTTGCAGATTGCCAACGCGTAGCATGGTATGAAGTAAACGCATAATGACCCCTATTTGATCAGTAAGTTAACCGCCTGGGCGACACTGGTGGTTTTCCGTTAGCGCCTGAAACAATAGGGCCAGAGTATAGCGTCGTTGTCGGGGCGAGTTCAAACCTGTAGCTGAGTGCTGTTTTTATCACGTTCGCTAAAGAAACAGACATGACAGACGTGATAGTCGGCACTATGGTAGTGAATTATGCGTTAATGCTACGTAAGGCTTGCCAGTGACGGCAATCAAAGCTTCAATAAGGGGCAGATGAGGAGGTCCTGTGGCTGAGCAGCTTGAGCTTTTTCCCGTTCCCAACCCGTGTCGAGGTATCTGTCAGGCGGATGACCGTGGGTTCTGCCGCGGTTGTTTCCGAAACCGCAGCGAGCGTTTTAGTTGGGGAACAATGAGTGATGCGCAAAAACAGGATGTGCTGCGGCTGTGTCGGCAAAGAATGAAACGCTCGCAGCGGAGTGAAAAGAATTCAATTCCCTCTGAGCCGGAACAGCCAACCTTGTTTTAGCCGATATGACGATATTTAATGATATAAATTAAGTTCAAGATCATTTTTAATTAATTATTATTTGCTAGAATAGATTGATAACAATAAGACGTTCTTTATTGAGCTTTTGCTTTAAATCAGAGTTGATTGCAATCCAGGGAAGTTGATTAGCTTACTAACTATAAGGAGAAGTGATGGAATTGCCGTTAGGTTCTGATTTAGCCCGGTTGGTTCGTGTATGGCGAGCTTTGATTGATCATCGATTGAAGCCCCTGGAGTTGACACAGACGCATTGGGTCACATTGCATAATATTCATCAACTGCCACCTGGGCAGTCCCAAATTCAGCTTGCCAAAGCGATAGGAATAGAACAGCCTTCATTAGTGCGTACATTGGATCAATTGGAAGATAAAGGATTAATTACCCGGCACATTTGTGCCCAAGACCGGCGTGCCAAGCGTATTTTGTTAACTGATTCGGCAGATCCTATCATTCAGGCTGTTAATGATGTTATTGATCAGACTCGCAGCGAAATATTAGATGGTATTACTCCGGAAGAAGTGGATGAATTAGCCACAATTATCTCCCGATTGGAAAAAAATATTTTGGCATTACATGAGAGCCAGTCTTAATTAATAGAAAAAGTAAATGTCTTGGCGGACGAATTCGAATTCCAGGAAACACATACTCAAAATAATTCGAGTTGCAGAACAAAACGCTGATGTTTTGAACAATACACGTGTTTACCTTTCATTATAAGGTTGATGGCGTGCATTTGTAATGCAGCAACCGGGCGGCATACCAGACGCTTACATCAGTGAGTGGTTGGGGAAGCGGTAACGCTGCCGGGGGCAACGATGAATGCGGCTGTTGTAGCATCAAGCAACGAGGCTCATGGACGGGCTGAGTAAAGCCAACGTGCCTGCAAACTCGAAATATGGCGGGAATATCGTGTGAATTATGGTATGTCTGAATATACTGGCCGAATTGATGACATGAAACAATCACCACCCATTGGGTGGTGATTGACAATGGAGTCTTAACGTGGAGACACGGTGATCGAGCGGCCATTGCTGGCCATCGCTACACGTTGACCTGCATGAAACTTGGTATCGCCTTGTTTTTGCACCACCATGATAGTGTTGCCATCATCTTTGCGAATTTCCAGCTCTACGCCCTGAACGCGGTTGACCGCGCCTTCAATACTGTTGCCTGCAACACCACCAGCAACTGCGCCTGCGGCGGTTGCCAGATTACGGCCAGTACCGCGACCAATAGTATTACCAACCAATCCCCCTAGTACGGCGCCACCGATAGTACCGATGACATTGCTGTCTTCCCCAGCCTGAATCTGCACCGGACGGGTGGAGACAATGGTGCCATAGGTTACCGTCTGAACTTGCTTAGCTTCGGATGCACTGTAAACGTCTCCTGACAGGGTGCTGGTATTGGCGCAGCCAGCCAGTGTGATACCTGCTAAAGTGATCACAAGAAAACGTTTCATCATAGAAAGACTCCTGTTATAGCTGTGTCTGTGTCGGGGGCGCAGCCTGGGCCGACGAAGTTATGTCGCATTATGGCGTGGTCGAAACCACCATTCTACTGTTTCGGTGGATACTCAGGATAGAATAGCGCGACTAAATTGATAATAAACGCGTTATCAGGTTGTTTGTGAAGTCCTCTTTTTCTGAAAAAATGTCCCGAATGGTCATTTATTGCCCGAATAGTCTGTATGACAAAAAAGACAAAAGCTAACCAGAATAGGCCATCGACGAATCATAACTGTTGGACCCGTGAGGTTATGGCGTGACCAGCGATCATTTTTCATAACAAAGGTAATTCCATGAGGTCTGGAAGATATATTGGTGTGATGTCCGGCACGAGTCTGGATGGTATCGATGTGGTGCTGGCTGCTATTGATGAGCACACCGTTGCTCAGCAAGCCAGTTACTGTCACCCGATTCCGCCAGTGATTCGACAGACGATATTGAGCATGAATCAGGGACAGGCAGTGACGCTTTCTGAACTGGGGCGATTGGATACCCGGCTCGGTGCACTGTTTGCCGACGCGGTACAGGCGTTGTTACGTCAGACCGGGTTGAGTGCAAACGAGATTACGGCGATTGGTTGTCATGGGCAGACGGTCTGGCATGAGCCGGACGGTGATGCCCCTTGTACGATGCAAATTGGCGATTGCAACCGTATCGCCGCTGTTACCGGCATCACGACCGTTGGCGATTTTCGTCGGCGCGATATGGCGTTGGGCGGACAGGGCGCGCCGCTGGTGCCGGTGTTTCATCACGCACTGCTGCAACATCCGGTGGAACGGCGAATCGTACTGAATATCGGTGGAATCGCCAATATTTCAGTACTGGTGCCAGGACGTCCGGTAAAAGGCTATGACACCGGGCCGGGCAATATGCTGCTGGATGCCTGGGTGTGGCGCAACCGGGCGCAACCCTATGATAAAGATGCTGCCTGGGCGCTAACCGGGCAGGTGGATAACACGTTGCTAAGCCATATGCTGTCTGACCCTTATTTCGGGTTGCCGGCGCCGAAGAGTACCGGGCGTGAGTATTTCAATCTGTCATGGCTGGAAAGGCAGTTGACGGTTTTTCCCTACCTGCGACCGGAGGATGTTCAGGCGACACTGGTCGCGCTGACTGCGGAAACCATTGCCGGGCAAGTGCTGCTGAGCGGTGGTTGTGAGCGAGTGCTGGTATGCGGCGGCGGGGCGCGTAACCCATTGCTGATGAGTCAGTTGTCGGCACGTCTGCCGGGCATTGAGGTCTGCACGACCGATAACTTCGGTATTCGTGGCGACGATATGGAAGCGCTGGCGTTCGCCTGGCTGGCGTTTCGCACCTTGTCAGGATTGCCAGGCAATTTGCCATCCGTGACCGGCGCAAGCCGTGAAACCTTGCTGGGCGCGATTTATCCCGCGATGGTGGTGTAATCGGATTTTGCTGAGAGGTCCGCCAGCGGTCTGTTGATAGACTTCTGCGTTGCTGGATTTACCTGGGTGGGATGCCAGGATCCGCTAATAACAGGAGAAGAATAGTATGAAACCACTGCTCATCGCCGGTGTATTGCTGCTAAGCGGTTGCTCGCACCTGATGCCAGCGGCAAAGCCGCAGACGTTACATTACCAATGTGGCACCCTGCCACTGACCGTCATGCTCAATCCAGATCCACAGGGAGGCAGCGCGACTTTCCTGCTGGATGGCGAATCTCATACCCTCCCTAGGGTACCTGCCGGATACGGCACCCGTTACAGTGATGACCGTTATGCGTTCTGGCGCAACGGCAATCAGGCGTTTATCGCGCGCGGCGATAGAATCATCGTTAATGATTGTGTGCTGAAGTAATCCGGCTCCATGTCGTTGCAGGCGTTGAGATTTTAACGAGGCGGGCGCAGAATGACTTTTCCCTCTTTTCTCGCCCGGTTAGGCAACGGCAGGATCTCATGACCACTGAAAACGATGATGTCCGCAACAAGGTGGCGCTTGCGCCCGAACAGGCTGCGAGCGTCGATATCGCCGATTTGCGGCGCGAATATACCAAGGGCGGGCTGCGCCGCCACGACCTCACCGCTAACCCGCTCGATCTGTTTGAGCACTGGCTCAAGCAAGCCTGCGAAGCACAACTGGCGGACCCTACCGCGATGTGCGTAGCGACGGTTGATGAACAAGGCCAGCCTTATCAACGTATTGTGCTGCTGAAACACTATGACGAAAAAGGCATGGTGTTTTATACCAATATGGGCAGTCGCAAGGCACAGCAACTGGCGCTAAATGCGCGGATTAGCCTGTTGTTCCCCTGGCATATGCTGGAGCGTCAGGTCATCATCCTGGGCAAGGCGGAGAAATTGCCGATGCTGGACGTAATGAAGTATTTCCATAGTCGTCCGCGCGATAGCCAGATCGGTGCCTGGGTTTCAAAACAGTCAAGCCGTATCTCCGCTCGCAGTATGCTGGAAAGCAAGTTCTTTGAAATGAAGCAGAAGTTTCAGCAAGGCGAGATTCCGTTACCGAGTTTCTGGGGCGGATTCCGTGTCACTATCGAGTCGATGGAATTCTGGCAGGGAGGCGAACACCGTCTCCATGATCGTTTCCTGTACCAACGCGAAGGCGACAGCTGGACAATTGACCGGCTGGCACCGTAAATCACTGGAATTTGTTGCGCTAAGCGCTGGCACTCAGGGTGTCGGCGCTTTATTCTATGTCACCCTGAATTTTTCTTTCGCCAAAACGGCGAAAAGTCGTGTACCGGCAAAGGTGCAGTCGTTTATACATGGAGACTTTGATGGCAAGCAATCTGATTCAACAATTGCAAGAGCGGGGCCTGGTGGCTCAGGTAACGGATGAGGGCGCGTTAGCAGAGCGACTGGCGCAGGGGCCAATTGCACTGTATTGCGGCTTTGATCCGACTGCCGACAGCTTGCATTTGGGACATCTGGTGCCACTGCTGTGCCTGAAACGCTTTCAGATGGCCGGTCATAAACCGGTGGCGCTGGTAGGCGGCGCGACGGGGTTGATCGGCGACCCAAGTTTCAAAGCCGCCGAGCGTAAACTGAATACTGAAGACACGGTGCAGGAGTGGGTGGAGAAAATCCGTCGTCAGGTCGCCCCTTTCCTGGATTTTGACTGTGGTACCAACAGTGCTGTGGCCGCCAACAACTACGATTGGTTTGGTTCCATGAACGTGCTGACGTTTTTGCGTGATATCGGCAAGCACTTCTCCGTCAATCAGATGATCAACAAAGAAGCGGTCAAACAGCGCCTGAACCGCGATGACGTGGGCATTTCCTTCACCGAGTTTTCCTACAACCTGTTGCAGGGCTACGACTTTGCTTCGCTGAATGCGCTGCATGGCGTGGAGTTGGAGATTGGTGGTTCTGATCAGTGGGGTAACATTACTTCTGGGATCGACCTGACGCGTCGCCTGCATCAGAAGCAGGTGTTCGGTTTGACGGTTCCGTTGATTACCAAGTCTGACGGTACTAAGTTCGGTAAAACTGAAAGTGGCGCGGTATGGTTGGACCCGAAAAAGACCAGCCCGTACAAGTTCTACCAGTTCTGGATCAACACCGCTGACGCGGATGTGTACCGCTTCCTGAAGTTCTTCACGTTCCTTGACATTGACGTTATCAATGCGCTGGAAGAAGAAGATAAGAATAGTGGCGTGGCGCCGCGTGCTCAGTATGTTCTGGCGGAAGAAGTGACCCGTCTGGTGCATGGCGAAGAGGGGCTGACAGCCGCCAGGCGTATCACCCAGAGCCTGTTTAACGGCAATCTGAGCGACCTGACCGAAGCCGATTTCGCGCAACTGGCACAAGACGGCGTACCGATGGTGGAACTGGCGACAGGCGCGGATTTACAACAGGCGCTGGTTGATTCCGAATTGCAGCCCTCTCGCGGCCAGGCGCGCAAGACCATCGCGTCCAATGCGATTACCATCAACGGGGAAAAACAGTCTGATCCGGAATACACTTTCACGGATGCTGACCGTCTGTTTGGCCGTTACACCCTGCTGCGCCGGGGCAAGAAAAACTATTGTCTGGTCTGCTGGAAAGCGTAATTGAACCACCGAAGGGAGCAGATGCTCCCTTTGTTTTTCGGCACGCTCCCTGTGTTTTCCATGCCATGATTTCCACGCTATGACGGAAGACCGTAGCAACACCAGACAATGCGCATCGGCGAGTGTCGGTCGGCGGGATAAAGACAATACATGGTTTTATAGCAGGCAGGCTTAGAATAAACCGGTTTATACCCAAAATAATTCGAGTTGCAGGAAGGCGGCAAGAGAGTGACAAATTCGTTGGGAACGAATTTGACCAGCCAACGGCTGGCCTCCGGTGAGAGACAGGATGTCTCTCATTTCATCCCGATGAGCTTACTTTAGTAAGTGATTCGGGTGAGCGAACGCAGCCAGCACACCTGCAACTTGAAGTATGACGGGTTTATAACAACAAACGCAGTGCATTTAAGCAGGCAAGGGTAGTCACTTTCATGAAAAATATACTGTCGATTCAGTCTCACGTGGTTTTTGGTCATGCCGGTAATAGCGCGGCGGAGTTTCCCATGCGCCGGATGGGCGTGAATGTCTGGCCGCTGAATACGGTGCAATTTTCCAATCATACCCAATATGGTCAGTGGACCGGCTGCGTTATGCCAGCTGATCATCTGACTGAGATTGCGCAGGGGATCAGCAATATTGATCATCTCAAGGACTGCGATGCGGTGTTGAGCGGGTATATCGGCTCACCGGAACAGGGCGGTCACATTCTGGAAGTGGTACGTCGAGTGAAAGCGGCTAATCCGCGTGCCATTTACTTCTGTGACCCAGTCATGGGTACGCCGGAAAAAGGCTGCATTGTACCTGCGGGTGTAACCGATTTTCACTGTAATCAGTCTCTGCAGGCGAGCGACATGATCGCCCCCAATCTGCCGGAGCTGGAACTGCTCAGTGGTCGTACGGTGCATTCTGTAGATGAAGCCGTGCAGGCCAGCCGTGAGCTTTGTCTGCGTGGACCGAAGCTGGTGCTGGTTAAGCATCTGAGTCGTGCGGCGACCAGTAAAAACAGTTTTGAAATGTTGCTGGTAACGCCGCAAGAGGCCTGGCATATCCAGCGTCCGTTGGTGGACTTTGGGCCGCGTCAGCCGGTAGGTGTTGGCGACCTGACTAGTGGTCTGCTGCTGGTTAACCTGCTCAAAGGCGTTGCGCCGCAAAGCGCGCTGGAACATACCACTGCAGCGGTCTATGAAGTGATGCTGGTGACGAAAGAAATGGAGCAGTACGAATTACAACTGGTTGCAGCACAGGATGGTATTGTGCAGCCACGTCATCATTTCCAGGCAGTTCGCCTGTAACACCGGCTTGCAACAACGGGGCATATGCCCCGTTGCTTGCCACACCATCGCGCATTTCAGTATGTCATAACGTCAGAATTTGACGTCAATCCCTTCTGCCGTCAACGCTTTTTCCACCGCAGGTCGCCCTGCAACACGCTCCAGATACGCTGTCAGCGCCGGGAACTGGATCAGGTCAAACTTCAGATCGTGCGCCCAACGAGAGATGGTGAACAGGTAAGCATCGGCGACGCCAAACCGGTTGCCTACCAGATAATCGTGCTCGCTCAGTACCTGATTCAGATAACGGAAACGTTGTTCCAGATAACTCTTCAGCAAATCTTTGTACAGTTCAGGCGTACCAGGGCGAAACAACGGGGTAAAGGATTTGTGCAGTTCGGTAGAAATGTAAGCCAGCCACTCAATGGCGCGATAATGATGAATGGTGCTGGGTGGGGCTATCAGATTATATTGCGGCGCTTTGTCTGCCAGATACAAGGCAATGGCAATGTTTTCTGTCAGGATGGTGCCGTCATCCAGCGTCAGTGCTGGCACCATGCCTTTAGGGTTGATCTGCAGGTAGTCACTTCCCTGTTCGGTTTTCTTGGTACGCAGGTCAACATTCACCAATGTGAACTTGGCCCGGGTCTCATGCAGAATGATGTGAGGAAACAGTGAGCAACTTCCCGGCTTGTAGTAGAGTTTCATTCGCCATTCCTTCAGTAAACGTCTTTGCAGTGAGTCGTAGTGTCGTAAAAGTGTTCGCAACGGTAAACATTTTCACATGATCGTGTAAATTGATATTGCTATAAATCACAGGGTCTGGCTGTGCGCGGCATCGCAAGATAAGAGTACTGTGAAATCAATGTACTGCTGGGCCATCGCCTTTTTCCGATGTCCATATCCGGGACAACTCATCTCCTTAATCTTGTTGTTATCGGTTACAACGCGAGAATGTTCACTTCTGCGTGAGGTTTATCTTGCATTAACCCTACCTTTGTTTGCTATCAGCCTCCCTCAGGGCAGGAGCTGATTTTTGCCATTGTGTGGGGATCTACGGGAAGTGTGCACTTGTACTGATTGTACGGATGCAGTATTAGTAGTTTATTACTTAATGTCATGATTAATAAGATAAAATTATATCACACCAAATAATTCGATTGGCAGCAAAAGTGCTCGTGTTTTGAACAACATAGGTCGTGTTTTGAATAATGCGGTTTGTTTTTTTGAATAAATGCGGTTTGTTTTTTTGAATAAAATAGTTTGTTAGCCCTTCAGAATAAGGCCATGAGTAGCTTGGTAGTATCGCTTGTTGCGTTCCTGAAGGGGGGACATAGTGCACAACCTCAAATAGGGCGGGGATAATAGTGGAGAATGGAATGACGATAGACACGCGTTGGCTGGCATCTGTATTGGGTGCATTGAGTTTTGTTACGGTTTCGGTGCAGGCGGCGGTAGTGCCTGCCGGTGTGCAACTGGCGGAGCAACAGGAACTGGTGCGCGCTAACGGTTCTGAACCGGCGTCGCTGGACCCGCATAAAGTAGAAAGTGACGTAGAAAGTAGCCTCATCCACGATTTTTTCGAAAAACTGGTATCGGTGCGCGATGACGGCACGGTGATGCCCGGTTTGGCGGAACGCTGGGAAAATGAAGATAATCAGGTTTGGACCTTCCACCTGCGCCCTGGGCTGAAATGGTCGGATGGTAGCCCGATCACTGCCGATGACGTCGTATTCGGTTGGCAGCGTCTGGCTGATCCCAAAACCTTGTCGCCGTACCAGTCTTACCTTGGCAGTATGCATGTGCTGAATGCGGGCGACATTATCGCCGGCAAAAAGAGCCCGCAGGAACTGGGTATCAAGGCGCTGGATAAGCAGACGGTACAGGTCACGCTGGATCAACCGCTGTCCTATTTCCTGCCGATGGTTGACCACTATGTGATGGTCGCCCTACCTAAAGCTGCGATTGAGAAATTCGGCGATAAATGGACACAACCCGCTAATTTTGTCGGCAGTGGCCCGTTTGTTCCTACCGAGTGGGTTGTCAATGAACGCATCACCGCCAAACGTAACATAAATTATTGGGATAACGCTCACACGGTGCTGAACAAAGTGACCTATCTGGCGATTGTTTCTAATACAGCCGAAGTGAATCGCTACAAGGCCGGGGAAGTCGATACGACCTTCACCATGCCTAGCCAATTGTTCAGCGCCCTGAAGCGAGAATTACCGAATGAAGTGAAAGTTACGCCATACCTTTCAACGTATATCTATCGTTTCAATACGCAGAAACCGCCGTTCAATGACCCCAGGGTCAGGCGTGCACTGGATTTGGCGCTCGATAAAAGCGTCATTGCCGACAAAGTGCTGGGACAAGGCCAGGTACCGGCGTATAACTACGTACCGCGCGGCATGGCCGGTTATACCAGTAATCAGCCGGAATGGGCGGGCTGGACGCAGCAGCAGCGTAATGCCGAAGCGAAAAAATTGCTCAAGGAAGCTGGCTATGATGCAAGCCATCCGCTGAAATTCCAGTTGTTGTATAACACCTCCGAATCACATCAAAAGGTCGCTATCGCTGCTGCATCAATGTGGAAACAGAATCTTGGTGTGGAAGCGACACTGCTTAATCAGGAGTGGAAAACCCTGTTGGACACCTCACGCACCGGTAATTTTGAGGTGGTGAGGAGCTCCTGGAGCGCTGACTATAACGAACCGTCCACCTATTTCGATACCTTGCGCGCCAACGACAGCAACAACACGGGCAAGTTTACTGACAACGCTTACGATCAGGTGCTGGACAAAGCGGTTAAGGCATCGTCGTTAGACGAGCGCAATATGTTCTATCATCAGGCGGAGACTATCCTGCAACAGCAAATGCCGCTGATCCCTCTCTATTACTACGTACGTAGCCAGATGGTGAAACCGTATGTGGGCGGGTTCAAGCCCGATTTGAAAGGGGATTATTACAGTAAGGATATCTACATCATAAAACATTGATAAAGATGCGGGTGAAGATATGCCAGGCGGTTAGTCGCCTGGCATTATAGTGATTATTGCGTATCCAGTAGGTGGCCCATTTTGGCCGCTTTGGTTTCCAGATAATGTTCGTTTTTCGGATTGCGACCGACGATCAGTGGCACACGTTCTACGATATTGATGCCTGCTTCAGTCAAGATAGTGACCTTTTTCGGGTTGTTGGTCAGCAGGCGCACAGCTTCCACGTTCAACAACTTAAACATGTCGGCACAGAGTGTGAAGTCGCGCTCGTCGGCGGCGAAGCCCAATTGGTGATTGGCTTCGACCGTATCGGCCCCCTGATCCTGCAGGGCATAAGCGCGGATTTTGTTCAGTAGCCCGATATTGCGTCCCTCCTGACGGTGATACAACAGCACGCCTCGTCCCTCTTCGGCAATGTGGTTCAGGGCGGCTTCCAGTTGAAAACCGCAATCACAACGCAGGCTAAACAATGCATCTCCGGTCAGACATTCCGAATGTACTCTGGCGAGTACCGGTTCTGGAGCGGAAATATCACCGTAAACTAACGCCAGGTGATCGTGCCCGTTAGCCGTTTCCTCAAATCCTACCATCAGGAAATCACCCCATGGGGTGGGTAGTTTGGCTTCCGCCACCCGTTTTAGCTGCATGTTAATCTCCAACGTGTAAATGATAAATTCCTTGCTCCGCACTGGAGGGGAATCCTTATCACCACTACCGGGTTTTCCCCCTGCAGTGGGATAGGCCGTTGTCTCTCTGACTTATGAGTAAAGGTTCGGAATTATCGTGGTTTTGTTGACATAACTGACAAGTATTTTACGTCATACTTACAATTGATGCGCTCTTTTTTGATAAATTTGTGAAAATTTTGTTCTGATATCCTGCTGAATTATAGGGAGAAGTAATGTATAACCTCGCCAAACGCACTTTGGTTGGCACAATATCATTGATGGTGTTGCCCGTATTGGTCTGGATCACCAAATGGCAGTGGCGACCAACCGTATCGGGATGGTGGCTTAAGCCCTTGTTCTGGATGACCGAAACTGTCTCTGCCCCCTGGGGAATCCTGACCAGCGTGGTGTTGTCAGCCTGGTTTTTATGGCTGCTGCGTCCAGGTATCCGCCCGGCTTTGATACTGATAACACTATTGCTTGCCAGCGTGGTGCTGGGGCAAGGTGGCAAATCGGTGATGAAAAATTGGACCCAGGAGGCTCGGCCATTTGTGGTCTGGCTGGAGCAGGCGCATCAGGTAGATGACCGGTACTTTTATTCACTCCCTACCAGCGAACGTGCCAGCCTGCTGGAACAGCAACTGCAACAGGAATCACAACTGCCGCCGTGGCAACGTCAACACTGGCAGGAACAGGCAGATTACGCTTTCCCGTCTGGTCATGCCATGTTTGCCGCTACTTGGGCGTTATTGGCAGTGGGATTATTATGGGCACGACGCCATTATGTATCAGTCTTGTTAATCATCTTATGGGCGAACAGCGTTATTGCCAGCCGCCTGTTACTGGGGATGCACTGGCCGCAGGATGTGGCGGCGGCTACCCTGCTCAGCGCCATCGTGTCGCTGGTCGCTGTCTGGCTGGCACAGCGTTGGTGTGGTCCATTGTGCGCGCTTATGCCGCAAACTGCCACGACCTATCGTCAGCCTGTTCATCCGGATGCCTGATAGGGTAGCGTCAGAGGGATGTCCCGCCGGGTTTATTGCCAGGGCATCCCGTTACGTTAACGCTATTACCCGTTTTTCTTCCAGCCCTCCCGTTAGCGTTTCCCCACCGATTGAGGAAATGTTAAGTTAATAGGGTTCACTGCCGAAATTTGGCATAATTCATCCGTTTAAGGCGACATCACAGGAAGCGAACGTGAAATATATGCTGATTTTTTTTCTGGTGCTGGCGGTATTTATCGTATCGATTACGCTGGGAGCGCATAACGATCAGGTAATTACTTTCAACTATCTGCTGGCACAGGGGGAATACCGGTTGTCGACATTGCTGGCGACGTTGTTTGCCGCTGGTTTTGCGCTCGGCTGGGTGATCTGCGGCCTGTTTTATCTGCGTCTGCGCATTGCGCTAGGGCGTGAACAACGTAAAATCAAACGTCTTGAGCAGCAACTGTCTGCCCCGGAGAGCGCCAGCGGCGCAAACTCTGCTGAGTCTACCCACTAAGGATCGCCTCCATGCTAGAACTGCTGTTTCTGTTGCTGCCGGTTGCCGCCGCCTATGGCTGGTATATGGGCCGCAGGAGCGCGCAGCAGGACAAACAGGACGAAACCAACCGTCTGTCGCGCGATTATGTCACCGGGGTGAATTTCCTGCTTTCTAATCAGCAGGATAAGGCGGTCGAGCTGTTCCTCGACATGCTGAAAGATGACAGCAATACCTTTGAAGCTCACCTGACGCTGGGGAATCTGTTTCGCTCGCGCGGCGAGGTGGACCGCGCGATTCGTATCCATCAGGCGTTGACCGAAAGCGCTTCCCTTAGTTTTGAACAACGCCTGCTGGCGGTACAGCAATTAGGGCGAGATTACATGATTGCCGGTCTGTATGACCGCGCCGAAGGCATTTTCAAGCAACTGGTGGATGAAGAAGACTTTCGTGCCAGCGCCTTGCAGCAACTGATGCAGATTCACCAGTCCACCAGCGACTGGCCGAATGCTATCGATGCCGCTGAAAAATTGGTCAAACTGGGCAAAACGCAGCTACGCAGCGAGATTGCTCATTTCTATTGTGAACAGGCGCTGCAGGCGATGGGCAGCGATGATCTCGACAAAGCCATGGTGATGCTGAAAAAAGCGTCTGCGACTGATAACCAATGCGCCCGTGTATCTATCATGCTGGGGCGTATTTATATGGCACAGCAGAATTATGCCCAGGCTGTTGCGGTGCTGCAGCAGGTTCTGGAGCAGGATACTGAACTGGTCAGCGAAGCCCTGCCGATGCTGCAGGAGTGCTACCGCCACTTGCAGCAGCCGGATGGTTGGGCGGCATTTTTGCGCCGCTGTGTTGAAGAAAAAAGTGGTTCTACTGCGGATCTTATGATGGCTGATGTGCTGGAACAGTATGAAAGTACCGAGTCTGCACAAAATTACGTAACCCGCCAGTTGCAGCGCCATCCCACCATGCGGGTATTCCACCGCTTGATCGACTACCATCTGCGTGAAGCGGAAGATGGCCGCGCCAAAGGGAGCCTGCTGGTGCTGCGTAACATGGTTGGTGAGCAAATTCAGGCCAAACCACGCTATCGCTGTCATAAGTGCGGTTTCACTTCCCAATCGCTCTACTGGCATTGCCCGTCGTGTCGTTCCTGGGACAGCGTAAAACCTATTCGTGGGCTGGACGGGGAGTAGTCCGATTGGCGCCATTCGTCACGGGTGATTCGTGGATGTAATTAGTTACAACATACTATTGTTTGCCGAATTCATGCACAGGTCAGGCAATAGCGCAGTTTGGCATTTACCAGCAGGGGCGGGTAGAATGCGCGGCGGAAATGATTAACTCACTCAGGCTTAACGACGGGAGCACACCATTGAACGGCTCAGATATTTCTTCAAACACCACGGCTACAGGCTCTCCGATTGTTGTTGCGCTGGATTACGCTGAGCAGCGTGCCGCTTACGAGTTTGTTGATCGCATCGACCCAAAAGACTGTCGGTTAAAAGTCGGTAAAGAGATGTTCACGTTGTTCGGGCCGCAACTGGTCAACGATCTGCAACAACGTGGTTTTGAGGTGTTTCTGGACCTTAAGTTTCATGATATTCCCAATACCACCGCCAGAGCTGTGGCCGCTGCGGCGGATCTGGGTGTGTGGATGGTGAATGTGCACGCGAGCGGCGGTACACGCATGATGACGGCGGCGCGTGAAGCGCTGATACCGTTTGGCAACAACGCGCCGTTACTGATAGCGGTGACGGTGCTGACCAGCATGGATGAAGCGGACCTGCAAGGGTTGGGAATTAGCCTGTCGCCAGCAGAACAGGCGGAAAAACTGGCTCGTCTGACGCAACAGTGCGGTTTGGATGGCGTGGTTTGCTCCGCTCATGAAGCTGTGCGGTTAAAGCAGGTTTGCGGTGCGGATTTTCGGTTGGTTACTCCGGGTATTCGTCCGGCGGGCAGCGATGCAGGCGATCAGCGGCGGATCATGACGCCGCAGCAGGCGCAACAGGCTGGTGTGGATTATATGGTGATTGGCCGTCCGATTACCCAGTCCGCTGATCCGGCCCAGACCCTGAAAACGATTCTGGCTTCGCTGAGGGGAAAATAATGCGTGATAATAACAGCCGCCTGGTGTATTCCACTGAGATCGGGCGTATTGACGAACCAGCGCAGAAAGCGGCGCGCCCGAAGGGCGACGGCATTGTACGCATTCAGCGTCAGACCAGTGGGCGTAAGGGAAAAGGCGTATGTCTGATTACCGGCGTCGATCTGGATGACTCGGCGCTGGAAGCGCTGGCAGCAGAACTGAAAAAGAAGTGCGGTTGCGGTGGTGCGCTGAAGGATGGCGTGATCGAAATCCAGGGCGACAAACGTGATCAGCTTAAGCAGTTGCTGGAAGCCAGGGGCATGAAGGTCAAGCTGGCCGGGGGCTAAGTGACACCTTGCCAGCGTCGGTGGCGGAAGAGTAAAAACAGCACAGGCTCCTGAGGGAGCCTGTTTATTTAGTGGAGCCTGCTATTTAGTAGTCTGGTGGCCAATGATGCCCCCTACTGCTGCGCCGCCAACAGTGCCGAGCGCGCTGCCGTTAGTCAATACCGCACCACCAAGCGCGCCAATACCGGCGCCAATAGCAGTATTGCGCTGACGTTTATTCATGCCTGCGCAGCCTGCCAGTGTGCTCACTACCACCATAGCCAGCACAGCTGTTGTAAATTTTTTATTGATTTTCATGGTTTTTCTCCTGTTGTTCAGGTTTCACGGCGGTATGTTATCTCCACCATGAAGCATCTTGTTGTCACAGTAGTGTGATGAGTACATTGCTATGACGCGCTGTGTATATCTGGCTGCCAGTATAATTATCGGCGGGGGGGATAACAGGTGAAAAACTCTTAATTCACAGTAAGCTGGTGATATTACACCGCCTTGTTATCAACATCGGCGTGTCGCCGTGCTCCCTTTCCCATCGTCCCAGCAGAACTCAGCCTGTTTTTCAGCCATTCAGCCCATACCTGTGTTGGTAGCCCAACGTGAGAATAAGGCAAATACACAGGAGGGCGGACGATGTTGGAAGAGTTGAAAATTCAGGTGTTTGAAGCCAATCTGGCTTTACCCCGGCATCAACTGGTGACCTTCACCTGGGGGAACGTGAGCGCAGTGGATCGTGAGCGTGGACTGATGGTGATTAAACCCTCAGGTGTAGAGTACGACGTAATGACCGTGCAGGATATGGTGGTAGTGGAGGTGGAAACGGGTCGGGTCGTCGAGGGGCAGCGTAAACCGTCTTCTGATACCGACACCCATCGTGCGTTGTATCTGGCTTTTACATCGTTAGGCGGTATTGTCCATACCCATTCCCGACATGCCACCATCTGGGCACAGGCGGGTAAAGATTTACCGCCGTGGGGCACCACCCATGCTGATTATTTCTACGGACCTATTCCCTGTACGCGACTGATGACTGAAGCGGAAATCAATGGTCGCTACGAGTGGGAAACCGGGCAGGTGATTGTTGATACCTTCCGTGAGCGTGGCTTGTCGCCACAGGATATCCCGGCGGTACTGGTTAATGCGCACGGCCCGTTTGCCTGGGGAACCGACGCACATAACGCGGTACATAATGCGGTGGTGCTGGAAGAGATTGCCTACATGGGGATTTTCTCGCGCCAGTTGACTCCGGCGCTGGAACCAATGCAATCGGTACTGCTGGATAAGCACTACCTGCGCAAACATGGAAAGAACGCGTACTACGGACAGTGAGTCAGATAAGTTCGTTAACATCGGCTGGCGGACGTTACACTATCTTCATCATCCATTTTAATTTCATCATCATGTTCATGGGGCTGGATGCCTGCCATTCACCCCATTTATACATAAATAAAATAATCATTCTGTAAAAATAGAAATCTCGTTTTATTTGCTTACAGATCTTCACGTCTATCCCTCTGTTAAGTGACTACCTTCAGCAATGAGAAGTAAGCGGTGCGTGCGTGTCCCCCTTGGGTGTCGTTTTCTTCATCGTCAATGCTGACGAGGTCTATGCATGGGTGTGGCACCGTCTGACCTTCGGGTGGGCTGGACGGCTATTACTCCATCATGATGAGGGGCGTCATGTTGGCTGGCGTCTGTATTGCTCATAGGTTCTGTCCCCACCTTTTTCAGGCAAATCAATCCTATGCGTATCAAACGTTTTATCGAAAAGATTCCGGGTGGCATGATGCTGGTGCCGTTGTTTCTCGGTGCGCTTTGCCATACCTTTGCGCCGGGGGCGGGCAAGTATTTCGGGTCCTTTACCAATGGTTTGATCACTGGCACGGTGCCGATTTTGGCGGTGTGGTTCTTCTGTATGGGAGCATCGATTCGGCTGAGTGCCACCGGAACGGTGTTGCGTAAGTCCGGCACGCTGGTCGTGACGAAAATTGCCGTTGCCTGGGTGGTTGCCACTGTTGCCGTGCGTATTCTGCCGGAACACGGGGTTGAAGCAGGATTTTTTGCCGGGTTATCCACGCTGGCGCTGGTGGCCGCCATGGACATGACCAACGGCGGGTTGTATGCCTCGATCATGCAACAGTATGGCACCAAAGAGGAGTCGGGGGCGTTTGTGCTGATGTCGCTGGAGTCCGGTCCACTGATGACCATGGTGATTCTTGACACCGCTGGCATTACGTCGTTCGAGCCGCATATGTTTATCGGTGCGATGATGCCGTTTTTGGTGGGGTTTGTGTTGGGGAATCTGGATTCAGAACTGCGCGACTTTTTTAGCCGTTCGGTACAGACGCTAATTCCATTTTTAGCCTTTGCACTCGGTAATACTATCGATCTGCACGTAATCGGTCAGACCGGGTTGTTGGGGATAATGCTGGGGTTGGCAGTGATCATTATTACCGGTATTCCGCTAATGGTAGCGGACAAAGTGCTGGGAGGCGGCGACGGTACCGCGGGTATTGCCGCATCCAGCTCAGCGGGCGCGGCGGTAGCGACGCCCGTGCTGATCGCGGAAATGGTCCCGGCGTTTAAACCGGTGGCACCGGCGGCAACCACATTGGTAGCAGCATCGGTGATTGTGACATCCACTCTGGTACCGATTATCACGGCGATGTGGTCAAAACGCATCAAAGGCGGAGATGGCACCGTGCCGCAGCACGATGTGGCGCAAAAGACGCTGGAACAGCAGCAGACAGCGCATCATTAAATGCACATCACGCCTCTGCGCAAAAGAAGAGGCGTGATGGCCGATAAATGGAACATTCGGCTTATCGGCGTGGTGGTCAGCCGTTATGCGCTTTTTCACGCCACGCCACCGCTGTTTCGTGCGTGGTAGGTTTGTCGTTGTACAACGCCTGGCGGATAGCGAAGATCGCAGCAACCAGCATGGTGACGGCGACCAGCATAAAGAAGCCGCACAGGATGGCATTGATCTGGTTGCTAAACACAATGGTCGCCATATCCTGCATGTTTTTCGCCGGGGCGATCAACGTGCCGGATTCGATACCCGCCGAGAAACGTTTGGCCTGCGCCAGAAAACCGATACTGGGTTTTTCATGGAAAATTTTCTGCCAGCCGGCGGTCATCGAGGTGATAAACAGCCAGACAGTAGGCAGTATGGTCACCCAGGCGTAGCGCTGCTTCTTCATTTTGAACAACACGACTGTGCCGAGAATCAGCGCCATGGAGGCCAGCATCTGGTTGCCGATGCCAAACAGCGGCCACAACGTATTGATCCCGCCCAGCGGATCGATAACGCCCTGATAAACGAAAAATCCCCAGCCTGCCACCGCCACGGTGGTTCCGGCCAGATTGCCCAGCCAGGAGTGGCTTTTGCCCATGCCCGGCACCACCAGCCCCGCCAGATCCTGCACCATAAACCGGCAGGCGCGGGTGCCGGCGTCAACGGCAGTCAGAATAAACAGCGCTTCGAACAGAATGGCAAAGTGGTACCAGAACGCCATCATGGCCCGGCTGTTAAAGATGTCGGTGATGATATGCGCCATGCCGACGGCGAAGGTCGGCGCGCCGCCAGCACGGGACAAAATCGAGGTTTCACCCACATCTTTGGCGATATTCGTCAGGTCAGACGGCGTAATGACGAAGCCCCAATTGCTGATCACCTGCGCGGCGTTTTCTACCGTGGTACCAATCAGCGCAGCGGGGGCATTCATGGCGAAGTAGACGCCGGGGTCGATCACCGAGGCGCAAATCAGCGCCATGATCGCGACAAAGGACTCCATCAGCATCGCGCCGTAACCGATGAAACGGATATGGCTTTCGCGTTCCACCAGCTTGGGCGTAGTACCGCTGGATACCAGCGCGTGGAAGCCAGAGATAGCGCCGCAGGCGATGGTGATGAACAGGAACGGGAACAGGCTGCCGGAAAATACCGGCCCACTGCCGTCGATAAAGCGCGAAACCGCGGGCATCTTCAGCTCCGGCATTGCAAACAGGATACCGATAGCCAGCCCGACGATGACGCCGATCTTCAGGAATGTGGACAGGTAATCACGCGGCGCCAGCAACAGCCAAACCGGCAGTACTGAGGCAACGAATCCGTAAATCACCAGTACCCAGGTCAAGGTGGTGCCTTTCAGGGTAAAGAACGGTCCCCAATAAGGGTCGGCAGCGATGTCGCCACCGTAGACTATCGCCATCATCATCAGTACGAAGCCGATAAGCGAGACTTCGGCTATTTTGCCCGGTCGCAGAAAGCGCATGTAGACGCCCATGAACAGCGCAATCGGGATGGTGGAAGCGATGGTGAACATTCCCCACGGACTGTTGGTCAAGGCTTTGACCACGACCAGCGCCAGTGCCGACAGGATGATGATCATCACGCCCAGCGCCCCCAACATGGTCACCACCCCGGCGAAGGAACCCAATTCCTGACGCGCCATTTCGCCCAATGAGCGGCCATCACGCCGGGTGGCGATGAACAGCACCAGAAAATCCTGCACTGCACCGGCCAGCATCACGCCAATCAGAATCCATAACGTCCCTGGCAGAAAGCCCATCTGCGCCGCCAGAATAGGCCCTACCAGCGGGCCAGCACCGGCGATGGCGGCAAAGTGATGACCGAATAACACCCACTTATTGGTGGGGACGTAATCCAGCCCGTCATTATGACGTTCGGCTGGGGTCAGGCGACGATCATCCAGTTCAAACACCCGGCGAGCAATAAACAAACTGTAGAAGCGGTAGGCGATGCTGTAACAGGCGATGGCTGCGATCACCAGCCAGACGGCATTCACATGCTCCCCTTGGCTCAGCGCCAGCATGGCGAACGCCACGGCACCCGCTATGGCTATAGCTATCCAGATCGACATGCTTTTGATGGTTTTCATCTCACTGACTCCTGACTGGTTGTCATTCCCGGTCGCTGGCAATCCTGACTGGCTGTAAAGACGTTGCCTTACGGCGCAGCGGATAAACGCGAGATATATAAACACCGGGACATCAATAAACGGCGTGATGGCAATAAGCAACGCGATGGCGAAAACAATGCAATGCCAGTAAAAAACGTAATGCCAGTAAAAAACGCAATACCAGTAAAAAACGCAATACCAGTAAAAAACATAGTGCAGCGGTGAGTCAGCGTCGGTGCCAACAAGATAAAAATGTGAACAAAGTTATATTTCTGTTATGAAAAACTTTTTATCTGGCTTTTGTAGCAGTAAGGCAGACTGATGAATGGTCATGAAATCTGATGCGGATACAAAGGGAATCGTTATCATCGGGACAGAGGTGTGCTGCTACGTGGAAAAGCGTACCACGATGTGGAAAGGTATGCCGCGACGCGGAATAAGAATAAATAGGGTGGCCCGGCGAACGCCGGGCGGGGGAATCAAGGCAGTTTGTTGCCAGCTGCACGGTAGATTTCGTACCACTCTTCGCGGCTGATACGCAGTTCAGAGGCGGTGACGATATCTTGCAGGCGCTGTGGGTCCATGCTGCCAACAATCACCTGCATATTGGCTGGGTGACGCAGAATCCAGGCGACAGCGAGAGCGGTGGTGGACACGCCATGTTGGCTGGCGATGTGCTTCAGGGTTGCGTTCAGTTGTGGGAATTTGTCGTTATCCACAAACACGCCGTCAAAAAAACCATACTGGAACGGCGACCATGCCTGAATGGTCATCCCCTGTAAACGGCTGTATTCCAGCACCATACCATCGTGATGAAGCGACGGCGCATGGGCCATATTGACGTTGAGACCTGCGTCGATCATCGGTGTGTGCATGATGCTGAACTGCAACTGGTTGGCGAGCAAGGGCTGGCGCACTGCGGTTTTCAGTAATTCAACCTGCAACGGTGCCTGATTGCTGACGCCAAAATGGCGCACTTTACCGCTGGCTTCCAACTGATCAAACGCGGCGGCGACTTCATCCGGTTCGCACAGCGTATCCGGACGGTGCAGCAGCAGAGTGTCGAGATAATCGGTGTTCAGGCGTTTCAGGCAGCCTTCGACCGAGGCGATGATGTGTGCTGTGGAGAAATCGAAAAAGCCGGGGCGGATACCGCATTTGCTTTGGATAATCAGCTTGTCACGGGCGATGCCTGCCTGACGCACTGCTGTGGCAAACATCTCTTCGGAACGTCCACCACCATAGATATCGGCATGATCAAAGAAATCGACCCCGACGTCGAGCGCCGTCTGCAACAATGTTACCGCTTCCTGCTGCGTTTTTCCCGCCAGCCGCATACAACCCAGAGCAATATTCGGGACTGACAGGGTGCTTTTGCCTAGTGTGATTCTTTTCATGTTCACATCTCCTTCATGCATGTTGCTATGTAGGGTAAGGAAGAACGGGGGTAAAAAAACGCCACCCGGCTGGGTGGCGTCATATTGGGTGTGAATCAGGCCGCCGGTTTGGCGATAATGCTGCGAGTTTCGAGTCGTACTTCAGTTAACACGACTGTCAGGGTATCGCTCTGGCGGTAGACCGGTTCGCCTTTCACCGTCACGATGCCGGTGTCCTGGCTGCACACCAGCTCGTCGCGCACCGCGTGAATGAACGATGCCGGAATAAACGCGGTAGCGCCGTTTTCCAGCAAACGTACACGCAGCCCACCGCGATTAACGTCCAGAATTTCGGCGCTAAAGCGGGTATCGGTGCCGGCCTTGTCTTTCAGGAAACGGGCATACAGCCAATCGCTGACGTCACGTTCCGCCATGCGATTGAGACGGCGGCGTTCGGCCAGTTGCAGCGTCACGTCATCCTGCGGTTTTTCTGCTGAATGGTGGGTGATGATCGCTTTCAGCAATCGGTGGTTGACCATATCGCCGTATTTGCGGATCGGCGAGGTCCAGGTGGCGTAAGCCTCCAGGCCAAGACCGAAGTGCGGACCAGGCACGGTGCTGATTTCCGCAAACGTCTGGAAGCGGCGAATGCGACTGTCGAGGAACTGGGTCGGCTGAGCGTCCAGTTCGCGGCGCAGAATGCAAAAGCCGTCCAGCGTCAGCAACTGTTGGGCATCGGCATGAATACCGTTGCTTTCCAGTACCGCCACGGCTTGATCGATGTTAACCGGGTCGAAGCCATTGTGGACGTTGTAAATACCGAAGCCCAGCGTGTCACGCAGCACCTGTGCTGCACAGACGTTAGCGGCGATCATCGCTTCTTCTACGATGCGGTTAGCGATGCGGCGCGGTTCAGTAACGATATCCAGCACTTCGCCGTTTTCACCCAGCAGGAAGCGATAATCCGGACGGTCGCGGAACACCAGCGCGTGGGTGGCGCGCCAGGCGCTGCGAGCCTGACACACGCGGTGCAGCAGGCGGATCTGGCTGGCGATGTTGTCGCTATCCGGTTGCCAGTCGCCCTGTTGCTCCAGCCAGTCAGACACCTCGTCGTAGACCAGCTTGGCGCGTGATTCGATCCAGGCGGCAAAGAACTGAGTCTGGCTCAGTGCGCCATCGGCGGCGACGGTCATGCGGCAGGCCAGCACCGGGCGGCGTTCGTTCGGGCGCAGCGAACAGATGTCGTCCGACAACTGGCGTGGCAGCATCGGGATATTAAAGCCGGGCAGGTAGTTGGTGAACGCGCGCTGGCGAGCAATGGCGTCCAATTCGCTGTCGGCGCGTACGTAGGCAGTCGGGTCAGCTATCGCCACCGTCATCTCCAGCGTGCCGTCGCCGTTGTCCTGCACATACAGTGCGTCGTCCATATCTTCGGTGCTGGCGCTATCGATGGTGACAAAATCCAGCCCGGTCAGGTCTTCGCGTTCCAGCGTGCCGTCATCGAGATCGGCGGCGTCAGCGTTTGGCGCTTCACGTTCCAGATTATGGCGCGACAGCGTCACCCACCATGGCGCCAGCGGATCATCACCGGTGGTGATGTATTGAGTGAGATCAGCAAAAAAACCGCGGTCGCCTTTCAATGGATGACGACGCATTTCCGCGACCGCCCAGTCACCGTCTTTAAAGTCATGTTCGACCCCACGCGCCGGGCGGCAGGGAATCGCGTCTTTCAGCAGCGGGTGATCGGGCACGATAGACAAGCGGTCATCTTTTTTCTGCACCCGACCGACAAAACGGGTCAGGAACGGCTCTACCAGTGATTCCGGTTCCGCAATTTCACGCTCTTTCTCGGTGTGCAACGTAGCGATAATGCGGTCGCCGTGCATCACTTTCTTCATGTGCGGCGGCGGGATGAAATAGCTCTTCTGCGCGTCGGCTTCAAGAAAACCGAATCCTTTGTCGGTGGCTTTAACGATGCCTTCCGCTCGTGGCGTCTGAGAGTGGAGTTGCTGTTTAAGCTGCGCAAGCAGCGGGTTATCTTGAAACATAGCGTCCAGAATTGCGGTTAATAGTGGCTTTAGCGGCAGACAGTTTTACGCGAATCGGCTGCTGGCGGCAAGCGTTGCTACAATGAACAGCCTGCACAAAGCCGACATGTTCGAACTGAGTCTTGGGGAAGGCTGGTAGATTATTCGTTGTTGTTGGCAGGACGATATCGTCCGATAACAAATACCGACGCCAGCCCGATTAAATCAAGCGTAATTAACGTACCGGCAAACACCATTTCGCCTTTCCAGGCAAAAAAGTCGCGATCGCCAGAATAGTCATGGTAATGGCAAATGCCATCCATTGCCCACGTTTGTCTCTGCTTATCTCGCCGTCAAGGCCTTTTTCAGTGATACGATGGCGATGTGCTTGCTCTCGCTCGCTTTTCGCCATGATCCGTTCAGCGCCGTTGGGCACGATATCATCGTACTCCTTCAGCATTTCTGGAGGGGGAAGCGGTCCGCGAAAAAATGTGGATGAAACGATGGCTTTGATCTGTGGCCTGGCAAGCAGGCGTTCAAGGAATACCGGGTTTTCAATCAGCGTAGACTCGACCTTTTCGGCAAGTGCCTGTGCTTCTTCATTTTCCCTATTCTCTGCATCAGCGTTTTGCAATACCTGATTCAATTCCTTTTTTTCTTCCGTATGCATTCATCGCTACTCTTAGGTCGTCACCTATGGCTTGAAAATCGCTGGCCATTCTCTGCGCATCACTTTGCTTGTTGATGTCTGCCAGATAGTCTGTCGCTGGCATCAGATCTAAAATGCTGCCGGCGGCACGAAGATACCTACGGGTTGCCTTCAACATGTTTTATCTCCCTGGGACCAACACTGATTACCTTCTTCTGAGTTAATCTTACTTGAGTATGGCACGGTTGCAAATAACGACTAAGCAATCTGTTGTCGCAGTTTAAGGGCATCAGGTCTGGCACCCGTTGTGGATAGAATGATGGATTAAGCCGGGCGCGCAAAGAACCCGCCCGGCTAACGTATCAGGCAATACGTTGCAGCGCTGTGGCGTCACTGGGGGTGACGCGTACCGGCACCGATTTGGATGTTGGCGTGAACGTGCTTTCGCCATAGCTGGACAGTGGCACCAGCGGATTGGTTTCCGGGTAGTAGGCTGCCAGATTGCCGCGTGGGATATCGTAGCTCACCAGCCGGAAACCGGTGACTTTTCGCTCGATATGGTCATGCCACAGGGTTTCGATATCCACTCGGTCGCCGTCCTGTAATCCGAGCGCGGCAATGTCTTCCGGGTGCATAAACAGCACGTCGCGCTGGCCGTACACGCCACGGTAGCGGTCATCCAGCCCATAAATCGTGGTGTTGTACTGGTCGTGGGAACGCAATGTTTGCAGCGTGAACGGCGCGGGCGCATCGCCGTAAACCGGTACTACGCTATCCGGCAACGGCGCAGCGCTGAAAGCGGCTTTACCGGTAGCGGTATTGAAACGGTACGCTGCCGCTGCGTTGCCGAGCCAGAAACCGCCCGGTTCCGCACAACGTTGGTTGAAATCGGCGAAACCCGGCAGGGTGGCGGCGATGTGATCGCGGATCAGATTATAGTCGGCTGCCAGCGCCAGCCAGTCGAGATGATCGCGCCCCAGCACCGCATGGGCAATTCCCGCTACGATGGCGGTTTCCGAGCGTTGTTGATCCGACAACGGCGGGCTGATGCCTTCTGAGGCGTGTACCATGCTGAATGAATCTTCGACGGTGACAAACTGTGGGCCACTGGCTTGCATATCCTGCTCGGTGCGGCCCAGTGTCGGCAGAATCAATGTATCGCGCTGCGCGGTAATCAGGTGGCTGCGGTTGAGCTTGGTGCTGATATGCACCGCCAGGCCGCAGCGGCTGAGAGCCTGTGTGGTGCGTTCGGTATCCGGCGCGGCGGCGGCCAGGTTGCCGCCCAGGGCAATCAATACCCGTACTTCGTCGCGCAGCATCGCCTCCAGCGCCTGTACGGTGTTGTGGCCGTAGCTGCGCGGCGGAGTAAAACCGAAGTGACGTGCCAGACTATCGAGCAGTGCGTCAGACGGTTTCTCATCAATCCCCATGGTGCGGTTACCCTGCACATTACTATGGCCCCGCACCGGGCACAGACCCGCTCCCGGTTTGCCTAGCTGGCCGAACAGCAGTTGCAGGTTGACGATTTCCCGCACTGTTGCCACCGAATGCCGATGCTGGGTGATCCCCATCGCCCAGGTGCAGATAACCCGTTCAGAACGCTGGTAAATACTGGCGACGTAGCGAAGTTGCGCTTCGCTCAGCCCGGATTGCTGCACGATGTTATCCCATGAAGTGGCATCCACCTGTTGCAGATACGCCGCTACGCCATCGGTATGCTGGTTGATGAACGTTTGATCGAACAATCCGGCTTCGCCCACCGCCAGCCGCTGGCGATGGGTTTCCAGCAAGGCTTTCACCATGCCGCGTACTGCTGCCATGTCGCCGCCCAGATGGGGTTGCAGGTAGGTTTCACTGATGGCTCCGGACAGCGGCGTCAGCAGTTCCAGCGGATTTTGCGGGTTAGCAAAACGTTCCAGACCACGCTCGCGCAAGGTGTTAAACGCCACGATATGCGCGCCGCGATCAGCCGCATGGCGCAGGCTGTGCAACATGCGGGGGTGGTTGGTGCCGGGATTCTGGCCGAACACGAAAATCGCGTCGGCATGTTCGAAATCCTGTAATCGCACGGTGCCTTTACCAACACCGATACTCTGTTTTAGCCCGGTGCCGCTGGCTTCATGGCACATGTTGGAGCAGTCGGGGAAATTGTTGGTGCCGACCATACGCCCGAACAGTTGATACAGGTAAGACGCTTCGTTACTGGTTCGGCCAGAGGTATAAAGCGCCATCTGATCCGGATGGTCCAGTGCATGAATATGACGGGCGATCAGCGCGAACGCTTCATTCCAGCTAACTGGCACATAGTGGTCGCTGTGATGATCGTAACGCAGTGGATGCGTCAGCCGACCCTGATATTCAAGAAAATAGTCGCTCTGGCGGCGTAATGTGCTGACGCTGTGCCCGGCGAAAAAGTCCGGCCCGGCGGCTTTGCGGGTCGCTTCCCAACTGACTGCCTTGGCGCCGTTTTCACAAAAACTAAAGGTGCTGCTGTTGTCGTCTCCCCAGGCACAACCGGGGCAGTCGAATCCTTTACTTTTGTTGACTCGCATCAAATTGCGGATATTTTTCAGCGCTTGTTTGCTGTCCAGTACAAAACGCGTGGTGGCTTTGAGAGAACCCCAACCGCCTGCAGCGGCGCGATATGGCTTAATCGTGGATTTAAATTTCATGATTGATTGCGCAGGTGATGATGTTTTAGGTATGTAAAAATTTTTTTAAATCTTTACTTGCTAAGTAAGAGTGTAAATGCAGCAAATCAGGAAAGCACTAGCCAGCAAAGGCATAACCAGAAAAGCAATAACGAAATCCGAAAAGGTAACAACAGGGAAAGAGAAGCAGGCAGGGATGATGAGGGATGCGAATGGCTGAAACCCTGTGCCGGACAACCGCCCGGCACAGCGCGACGAGATTAATCGTCCAGTTCCAGCTCGTTCATCGCGGCGATGTTGAAGCCGCCGTCAACGTGCAGGATTTCGCCGGAAATACCGGCAGCCAGGTCGGAACACATGAACGCGGCGGCATTGCCCACGTCTTCAATGGTGACCACGCGGCGGATCGGGGTGACCGCTTCGCAGTGAGACAGCATCTTCTTGAAGTTTTTGATGCCGGAAGCAGCCAACGTGCGGATCGGACCCGCAGAAACCGCGTTGACGCGTATGCCGTCACGACCCAAGGCGTTGGCCATGTAACGCACGTTAGCTTCCAGCGAGGCTTTAGCCAGGCCCATGACGTTATAGTTCGGAATGGCGCGCTCAGCACCCAGATAGGACAGGGTGATCAGGCCGGAATTCGGGTTCAGCATGGCGCGGCAGGCTTTTGCCATCGCCACAAAGCTGTAGGCGCTGATGTCGTGAGCGATGGAGAAACCTTCGCGGGTGACGGCATTGACGTAGTCGCCATCCAACTGGTCGCCCGGTGCGTAAGCGATGGAATGCACGAAACCATCAAATTTAGGCCAGACTTTTGCCAGTTCTGCGAACAGTGCGTCAATGCTGGCATCTTCTGCCACATCACAGGGTAACACGATGCTCGAACCAAACTCTTTGGCAAACTCATCCACACGCGGCTTCAGCTTGTCGTTCTGGTAGGTGAACGCCAGTTCTGCACCTTCACGATGCATTGCCTGTGCGATACCGTATGCAATGGAGCGGTTGCTGGCAACGCCCGTTACCAGAATGCGCTTACCGTTAAGAAAACCCATGGCAGTATCCTTGTGATCATTGTTACTGCGATCATTGTCAATAAAAATAATTATTTACCATGATCGATGTGAATAAACTGGGCGATTCTAGCATGTATGGTGCCCCCAGGGGTACTCCAACCACTAAGCGGCGCTTTGTGCTATTGTGCCGTGTCATCACCTGTTGTGGTCTATTTCGAAAAATCAGGTGTGGCCGTTGTCGCGTCGCCAGGCATCGGCGCTCAGCGCTTCGCCAAAGTGACTGGCGATCAGGCGTTTGGTCAGGTCGTGCAGCGGAGACGCCAGCACATCGGCAGTACTACCGCGTTCGACGACTTCGCCAGCCTGCATCACCAAAATCTGGTCGCTGATGTGTTTCATCATGCCCAGATGCTGGGTGACATAAATATAGGAGATGCCGTGTTTTTCCTGCAATTCCAGCATCAGATTGATGATCTGCGACCGTACCGACATGTCCAGCGATGCCAGCACTTCATCTGCCACGATCACTTTGGGTTGCAGAATCAGTGCGCGCGCCAGTCCAATACGTTGCTTCTGCCCCGGTGCCAGTGCGTGCGGGTAATAGGTGGCGTGATCGGCACGCAGGCCAACCTGGCGTAACGCCAGATTAATCGCTTTTTCCCGTTGTTGCGGCGTCAGATCGGTATTGAGTCGCAGCGGTAATTCCAGTAATTGACCAATGCGCTGGCGCGGGTTGAGCGAATTGGCAGAGTCCTGAAAGATCATACGAACGCGCTGACTCCGGTAGTGATAATCACCGAAAGTCAGCGGGTGGTCGTCAATCACCAGTTCGCCGGACGTGGGGGGAATCACACCGGTCAGCATCTTGGCCAGCGTGGATTTGCCCGAACCGTTTTCACCGATGATCGCCAACGTTTGCCGTTCCCGCAGCGTAAAGCTCACCGATTTCACCGCTTCGACATGCTGGCGGCGAAACCAACCGGTACGGTAGCGGAACGTTTTGGTGAGATTACGGGCTTCCAGCAGGGTTTCCACCATCAGGATTCCTCCATGTTGAGTGGGAAGTGGCAGGCGTACCAGTGGTTTCTCACTGGGATGAGCGGCGGCGCCGCCATGCACTGTTTTTGTGAATAGGGGCAACGTGGTCCCAGCCTGCATCCTACCGGTAAGTGTGCCAGCGACGGAATCGCCCCCGGCAGCGCGTTGAGACGGCTTTTGTGCGGCAGCGAGCGGCCAAAATCCGGCATGGCGCGGATCAGCGCCTGGGTGTAAGGGTGATGCGGTGCGCTGATCAATTCATCGCTGACGGCGCTTTCCACCGTCTGGCCGCAATACAGCACGTTGATGCGGTCCGCCCATTTGCTCATGGTTTGCAAATCGTGACTGATCAGCAAAATCGTGGTGTTGTTGTTCTGATTGAGCCGGGAAAGCAGGCGGAAAATTTGTGCCTGCGTGGTGGCTTCCATCGCGTTGGTCGGTTCGTCGGCAATCAGCAGCCGGGGTTGGTTGGCGAGCGCAATAGCGATCATCACCTTCTGGCATTCCCCCTCGGTTAATTCGTAGGGGTAGCTGCGCATAATGTCTTTATGATCCTTAATGCCGACGCGGTGCAGCAGTTCGATGGCGCGGCGTTTGCGCCAGTTGAAACGTTGCCACCAGCGGCCTTTGTAGGTCCAACCGGGGATGGATTGGATCAACTGACGACCAACGCGTGCCGAAGGGTCCAGACAGGACTGCGGTTCCTGAAAGATCATCGACATGTTGTGCCGCACCAGTTTGCGGCGCTGGGGGGGCGTGAGCTGTAGCATATCCACATCGTCAAAGCGGAAGCGGTCGGCGGTGATGCGCCAGTTTTCTTTATTGGTGCCGCAGATAGCCTTGGCGATCAGGCTCTTGCCGGAGCCTGACTCTCCCACCAGCCCGCGAATCTCGCCCTCGTTAAGGCTGATGCTGACGCGATCCACCGCTTTCACCGGGCCGTCCGGCGTGAGGAATTCAATGGTCAGATTACGAATTTCCAGTAATGCCATGGTGTTGTTTCATCACTATTCGGTTTGAGCGAGCAGGGCGCGGCGGATGCCATCTCCCAGCAGATTGACGATCAGTACGCTGACCGTGATGGCTGCACCGGGCAGCATGACCGTCCAGGGGGCGGCGTACACCAGTTCCAGCGAATTTCCCAGCAGCACGCCCCATTCGGTGGTAGGCAATTGCGCACCCAGATTAAGAAAGCCTAGCGCGGCGATGTCCAGAATGGCGATGGAGAGCGCGCGGGTGATCTCGCTGACCAGCACCGGCAAAATATTGGGTACCACGGCATACCAGACAATGTAGAGCGTGGAGGCGCCGTCCAGCCGGGCAGCGGTGACGTACTCTTTTTCCAGTTCGTCGTGCACCGCGGTATAGATGGTATGCACCATGCGTGGCAGCAGCGCCATCCACACCGCCAGCATGGCGTGCGACAACTGTGGGCCGATAAAGGCGATCACCACCATTGCCAACAGCAGCGAAGGAATTGACAACAGCGGGTCAAGAATGTGGTTCAAAACGGCGGAACGCAGGCCATGGGTGACCCCGGCCAGCAGCCCCAGCAAAATACCGACCAGCGTCGCGGCCAGGGTAACCAGCAGCGCCGAGCCGAATGTCGGGGCGGTGCCGCTCAGCAAGCGGCTCAACAGGTCGCGCCCCAGATCATCGGTGCCGAGAAAAAACGACACTTCGCCATAGCGTGACCAGGACGGCGGCAGCAACTGATAACCAAGAAACTGTTGGTCCAACGCGTAGGGTGCCAGCGTGTTGCCAAACAGGCATAACCCCAACAGGAGCAGAAAGCCATAGAAACCGACCATCGCCATGCGGTCCTGACGGAACACATTCCAGCTATCGCTCCAGCGGCTGGGGAGGGCTTTCTCACCATAGATGTTATCGGAGTGCATACCATTCCTTATGTTTCAGCGGGTTTGCCATGGCGCCCCAGATATCAGACAACACGTTAATGGTGATCACCAGCGCGCCGACCACCATCACGCCGGCGGAAATCGCCGCGAAATCCTGCTGACGGATGGCATTGACCAGCCAGCGGCCAATGCCCGGCCAGTTAAACACCACTTCGGTGATCATCTCCAGCGTCAGCATGGTGGAAAACTGCAACCCCAGTTGTGGAATGATCGGCGGCAGTGCGTTATGCAGCAGGTGGCGACGAATCACGGTGGAACGCGACAGCCCGCGGATAATTGCCGCTTTGATGTAATTCTGTGTGCCGATATCGGTGGTGCTGATGCGCATCAGTCGGATCACTTCGGTCGTCGGCCCGACTGATAGCACCAATACCGGTAAAATCAGGTGCTGTATGGCACTGGCGATCATCTCTTCCCGGTAAGGCGAGTGGGACAGCCAGGCGTCTATCAGCGCGAACCCCGTCACCGGCGGCACCGGGTAAAGTAGATCGAAACGGCCTGAAACCGGCAACCAGCCCAGGTGCAGCGAAAAGAATAACGTCATCAGCAACGCCAGCCAAAACACCGGCAACGAAAAGCCCAGCAACGCCAGTGCGCTGATAATCCGATCAGCGGCTTTATGTTGCAGTACGCCGGTGGTGATGCCGAGCGGGATGCCCACCAGCAGCGACAGCGAAAACGCCAGCAGGCAAAGTTCGATGGTGGCGGGCAGCACATCTCGCAACTGTTCGCTAATTGGTTGTCCGTTGGTACTGGAGACGCCAAAGTCACCCTGCAACAGGCTAACAAAATAAAAGCGATAGGCGTCCAGGAACGCTGCGCCATTGAGCGGCGCGTGCGGGGTGTAATACATCAGGCTAAAGCCTATCAGCGAGAGCAGAAACAACGTGACCAGTAACAATAACAAGCGGCGAAGGGTAAAGATAATCACGGTTGTTCTCCCTGGATCGGCGCGTTGGAAGACGGATCAACCGTGAGGTTATCCGGTTTTTCCTGATGACCATCATCACGATAGACGCCAGCGAAGGAAGAATTACCGAACGGGCTAAGCACCAGCCCTTTTATGTCGTAGCGATAGGCCTGCATCCGTAACGATGAAGCCAGCGGCAGCAGCGGCAACTGTTCAGACAGAATGTGGTGTGCCACCCGGTAGTATTCCATACGTCGGGACAGTTGTTGAGAAGAGAGCGCTTCCTGTAGCACCTGGTCGAAATCGGGGTCACACCAGTGGGCATAGTTAGTCTGGGAGCGGATAGCGGCGCAACTCAACAGTGGCCGGAATACGCTGTCCGGGTCGTTACTGTCGGTAGCCCAACCGGCGAGCGTCAGGTCGTGGTTCATCGCCATCAGGCGCGCTTCCTGAAAACGACCTTCCACCGGCATGATGGTGACCCGAATGCCCACCTGCGCCAGGTCGGCCTGAATCAACTCGGCGGTTTTGACCGGGCTGGGGTTGTAGGATTGAGATGCGCCTGGCACCCACAGCTGCAATTGCAAGCCGCGAATTCCCAGTTCTTTCAGTAACTGCCGCGCTTTATCCGGGTTGTATTCGGTGACTTGCGCTTCGTTGTCGTAGGCCCAGGAGGCGCGCGGCAGTATCGAGGCGGCGGTTTCTGCGGTGCCGTAGTAAATCGACTGCATCAGACGATCATTGTTGATAGCCAGCGCGATGGCGTGGCGCACACTGGGGTTGTCCAGCGGCGGTTTGCGCACGTTAAATGCCAGATAAGCGACGTTCATCCCCGGACGCAGCGATAAGCGCAGGCGTGGGTCATTGCGCAGAATGGTCAGCTGGCTGGCGGCCGGATAAGCCAGTACGTCGCACTCGCCAGTCAACAATTTAGACAGACGACCGGTGCCGCCGGAACCGAGGTCTATCACGACTTGTTCCATACGCGGTTGACCGCGCCAGTAATCATCGTTGCGTTTCAGCCGTACATATTGCCCATAACGGTACTCATCCAGCCGGTAAGGGCCGGTGCCCACCGGTTGACGGTCAAGCAGTTCACGGCGGTCCTGCCGGGTCAGTTGCTGGGCATACTCCGCCGACAGAACCGGCGCATAGTGGGTGGCCAGATGCCACAGGAATGAGGCATCGGGGTTGTGCAGGCGGATTTCAATGCTGTAATCACCCAGTTTGCGAATACTTTGTACGTTATCCGCCAGTTGCAGGCTGTCGAAATAAGGGTATTCGCCGCCGTTGACGTCATGAAATGGGTGCTTTTTATCCAGCATACGTTTGAAACTGAATAACACATCGTCGGCATTCATCATGCGGCTGGGGGTAAACCAGGCCGTCTGTTGGAATGGCACGTCACGACGCAGAGTAAAGCGGTAGGTGGCGCCGTTGTCGGTCACGTCCCAGTGTTGCGCCAGCTCCGGCATCAACCGGTAGGTGTACGGATCGACGCCCAGCAGACGATCATAGAGTTGGGCGGCCAGCGTATCCACCATCAGCCCACTGCGGGCCATCTGGGGATTGAAGGTATTCAGCACGTCATTAACGCAATAGACAAAACCGCTGTGGCGGATGGTTTGCGCCGGCATCGGGCTTACGGTCGGCGTTTGTGCCATAACGGGCTGCGCCAACCAGGCCAGCGCCAGTATGAGAATGTGTTTTCCGGACATACGGTTTTTTTCAGACAATCGGCAATACACAGAGTGTACCGCACTCTGCCATTCCACCCAATTTCTTACGTTTGTCTGCCGGTTTTTTCTACAAATTGCATATCCCGGTGGTTTTAGTCTACGTACATTCATATAACTACAAGTCGCGTATAGGGTTATTCGCTGACGCCAATCGCATGTTTCTTTAACAAGCCGCGAAACTGGTGATAGGTGAGCGCCAGCAATCTGGCCGCTTTGCGCTGATTAAACTGTGCCTGAGCGAGCGCCTGCTCGACCAATTGTCGCTCCTGATGGTGCTGCCAGTCGCGTAGTTTCAATGGCAGGAGTGGCAAGGCATTAAAGGCATCAGAAGAAAGCGCAGGCTGTTCGTTCACAGACGGGGCTGCGGCCAGTGGCTTAAATGGATTAAGGATGATGTTGTCCAGCGGTTCATTGGTACGACCATGGCGGTATAACGAACGCTCCACCACATTCTTTAGCTCGCGGATATTACCCGGCCAGGCGTAATCCAGCAGCGTGTTTTCTGCCTGCTGGCTAAAGCCGGGGAACAGTGACAACCCCAGTTCCCGACACATCTGCACTGCGAAATGTTGCGCCAGCAGCATGATGTCCTGCTGGCGTTGGCGCAATGGCGGCAGGTGCACCACATCGAACGCCAGCCGGTCAAGCAGGTCGGCGCGGAACTTGCCTTGCGCCGCCAGAGCGGGCAGGTCTTCGTTGGTGGCGCACACCAGTCGGACATCCACCTGTAGCGGCTGCCCGCCGCCCACGCGCTCCAGCACGCCGTATTCGATCACCCGTAACAGTTTTTCCTGTACCAGCATCGGTGCCGTGGCCAGTTCGTCCAGAAACAAGGTGCCGCCGTCGGCGCGCTCAAAACGCCCCAGGTGGCGCTTCTGTGCGCCGGTAAACGCGCCGGCTTCATGACCGAATAGCTCTGAATCCAGCAGGTTTTCATTCAGCGCGGCGCAGTTGAGCGAAATAAACGGCCCTTGCCAGCGTGGCGACAGGTAATGCAGGCGGCTGGCAATCAGCTCCTTACCGGTGCCCCGTTCGCCAATAACCAGTACCGGTTTGCTGAGTTGCGCCAGTTGCGATACCTGTTCCAACACTTCCAGAAAGCTATTGGCTTCCCCCAGTAGTGATTCTTGTTCATGTGCCATGATATCACCATGTATTTTTCACTACTTATTAGTCAATTTGACCATATCAAAGATGACGCAAGCTGTATATTCAAATGATAAATTTATTATTTATCAATGCATTAATACTATTCCGAAAGCTGGCACGGTATTTGATTATGTTAAGGCGTCATCAGGCAACGGCTGATGGAGACAACGAACCGGGCGTCGCAGACGCCGGAAATCACTGAGGAGTAGAGTATGGGTATTTTTTCCCGTTTTGCCGACATCGTAAATGCCAATATCAATGCGTTGCTGGATAAAGCTGAAGACCCGCAAAAATTGGTGCGGCTGATGATTCAGGAAATGGAAGATACACTGGTTGAAGTACGTTCTACCTCTGCCCGTGCGCTGGCGGAAAAGAAACAGCTGGTTCGGCGTATTGAGCAAGCCCGCGCACAGCAGCACGAGTGGCAGGAAAAAGCGGAACTGGCGTTGCGACGCGAGCGTGAGGAACTGGCTCGTGCCGCGTTAGTGGAAAAACAGAAGCTGACGGAACTGGTGACGGTGCTGGAGCAGGAAGTCACGGCGGTGGAAGAGACGCTGGATCGCCTGAAACGGGAAATCGGTGAGCTGGAAAATAAGCTGACCGAAACCCGTGCTCGCCAGCAGGCGCTGACGCTGCGTCACCAAGCCGCCAGTTCATCCCGCGATATCCGTCGCCAGCTCGACAGCGGTAAACTGGATGAAGCGATGGCTCGCTTTGAGCAGTTTGAACGCCGCATTGATACGCTTGAGGCGGAAGCGGAAAGTGTGGGACTGGGCAAACAGAAATCGCTGGAGCAACAGTTTGCCGAGTTGAAAACCAGTGATGAGATCGATGCGCAACTGGCGGCGCTGAAAGCGAAAGTAAAACCGGTGGAATAACCGCCATTGGCTGCCGTTACTGCGGCAGCTTTGCTGCATTACCATAATAATTAAGGAGAAAAAATGGGTGCTCTGGTAATGACAATGATCCCGCTGACGGTGTTTCTGCTGTTTGTCGCGCCGCTGTGGCTGTGGTTGCATTACAGCCAGCGTCGCCGTGCGCCGCAGTGGGATCAGGCCGAATTGCAACGGCTGGCTCGGTTAACGGAGGACGCACAGCGTATGCGTGATCGGATTGAGGCGCTGGAACAGATTCTGGATGCAGAACATCCCAATTGGAGGCAGTCCTGATGAACACCCGTTTTGAGCGAAAACTTTACCGCTTGCCGCAAGAGGGCATGATCAAGGGCGTGTGCGCCGGGCTGGCACGCTATTTCGATGTGCCGGTCAAATTGGTGCGCCTTATTGCTGTCCTGTCGATTTTCTTCGGCCTGTTCCTGATTACGGTCGTTGGCTACGTTATTCTCAGTTTTGTGTTGGAGCCAGCGTCGCCGGAGGAATATCAATCTGCTAATGATGAGGTTTCGCCACACACGCTGTTGGATCAGGCCGACGCGATATTGCGTGGCAACGAACAGCGGTTGCGCGACATTGAGCGCTATATCACGTCGGATACCTACGGCGTGCGCAGTAAGTTCCGCCAACTGTAATCACTCCGCCAGCCACGGGCTGGCCTGACTCTCAGGGCGGGATTCGCTATCGAATCCCGTTCATCATGCTTTTGATGATTGCGCGATAATCCGGTTATCGTCTGCAAAGGCGATTGGCAGAACAATGAACAGGAGCGTCATGGCTTATTCCCTCCCTCTTAGCCGGTTACAGAATGAGTTGAGTGCGCTGGTTAATCGTAGCGCTGACCGTCATCTGAGGCTGGCGGTCACTGGTCTGAGCCGCAGCGGTAAAACGGCTTTTATTACCTCATTGGTCAATCAGTTGCTGAATGTTCAGCACGGTGCGCGATTGCCGTTGTTTTCGGTGGCGCGTGAAAACCGGTTGTTGGGCGCGCGTCGCATTCCTCAGCGGGATCTGGATATTGCGCGCTTTGCCTATGACGAAGGTATCGCCGCGTTGTACGGCGTGCCGCCGGCCTGGCCGACGCCGACGCGCGGCGTGAGCGAAATCAGGCTGGCATTGCGTTACCGTTCCCGCGACAGCCTGCTGCGCCACTTCCGTGATGCCGCCACGCTGTATCTGGAAATTGTCGATTATCCCGGCGAATGGCTGCTGGACTTGCCGTTGCTGGAACAGCGCTACCTAGACTGGTCACGACAGATGACCTCGCTGTTACAAGGTGACCGGTTGCACTGGGCGCAACCCTGGCTGGCGCTATGCAAGGGGTTGGACCCGCTAGCGCCGGCGGATGAAAACCGGTTGGCGACAATTACCCAGGCATACACCGACTACCTGTTGCGGTGTAAACAAGAAGGGCTGCATTTTATTCAACCGGGGCGCTTTGTTTTACCGGGCGATCTGGCCGGTGCGCCGGTGTTGCAGTTCTTTCCCTGGCCTTACCCTGATGAACGGCTTGATGCCGCGCTGGCGCAAGCCGGCGATCACACCCTGATTGGCATGTTGCGTCAGCGATTTGATTATTACTGCCAGCATGTGGTGCGTGAGTTCTATCGCCAGCACTTTGTGCGTTTTGACAGGCAAATCGTCCTGGTGGATTGTCTGCGCTCACTCAACCACGGCGCACAGTCGTTTAACGACATGCGGCTGGCGTTGACCCAACTGATGCAGAGCTTTCACTACGGCAAGCGCACCCTGTTGCGCCGGTTGTTTTCGCCTTGTATTGACCGGCTGATGTTCGCTGCCAGCCAGTCTGACCATATCACTGCCGATCAGCACGCCAATCTGGTGTCGCTGTTGCAGCAACTGGTGCAGGAAGCCTGGCGCAATGTGGCGTTTGAAGGCATTGAGATCGACTGTGCGGGTATCGCTTCTGTGCAGGCGACGCAGAGCGGCGTGGTATCGCATCAGGGGCAATCGTTGCCCGCCTTGCGCGGTAATCGGCTGACGGACGGCGAGCCGATTACCTTGTATCCCGGCGATGTTCCGGCGCGGTTGCCGGACCCTGCCTTCTGGCGCGAGCAGGGGTTCCGTTTTGAACAATTTCGTCCGCTGGACATGCAGGCGGATGTGCCGTTGCCGCATATTCGTATGGATACGGTGATGGAGTTTTTACTGGGAGACAAATTGCGATGAACGAACCGCTAAAACCTCGCATTACCTTTAATAATACGCCGCTTGAGCCCGTTTGTGCGCCGTTGCGTCCATCGATGGCGTTTGACGGCAATGACGAGCAACACTTTGTGCCGACAGCCGATGTCGAAGCTGACGAGGGTGAAAGGGCTGAGCAACTGGTCAGCGATGCGCTGCGCCCACGACGTAGCGTGTGGCGTCGAATGCGGGGAGCGGGTGTGGCGCTGTTGGGTGTCAGCGTGCTGGCGCAAGGTGGGCGTTCGCTGTATCAGGCCTGGGTCAGTCAGGACTGGATTGCACTCGGTGGCGTTGCAGCGGGTATTCTGATTATTGGCGCTGGGGTGGGATCGCTGGTAGTCGAATGGCGCAGGTTGTATCGGTTACGCCAGCGAGCAGAAGCGCGTGATCGGGCGCGGGAATTGCTCAATAGCCAGGGTACGGGGCGTGCCCGTGCTTTTTGTGAACATCTGGCCCGTCAGGCTGGGCTTGAGGCCGGGCATCCGGCACTGCAACGCTGGCAGGCATCACTGCATGATACCCATAATGACCGGGAGGTCATGGCACTATACGCGCATCTGGTGCAACCGGTGCTGGATGCCCAGGCGCGCCGTGAGATTAGCCGTTCCGCCGCCGAGTCGGCACTAATGATTGCTGTTAGTCCGTTGGCGTTGGCGGATATGGCGTTTATCGCCTGGCGTAACTTGCGGCTGGTCAACCGCATTGCACGGTTGTACGGCATCGAACTAGGCTATTTTAGTCGTATTCGCCTGTTCCGGCTGGTGCTGCTGAATGTGGCGTTTGCCGGTGCCAGCGAACTGGTGCGGGAAGTCGGCATGGACTGGATGTCGCAGGATGTGGCGGCACGTTTGTCGGCACGGGCGGCGCAAGGGCTGGGTGCCGGTTTATTGACGGCACGGTTAGGGGTTCGCGCGATGGAACTGTGCCGTCCGCTGCCGTGGCTGGATGGCGACAAACCCCGGTTGGGGGACTTTCGGCGTGAGCTGGTTAGCCTAATCCGGGTGAAAACGCAACCCGACTTTGCAGAGCAATCGGTAAAAAGAACATAGCTGCTCCTCCACAGGTTGTGCCTGATGTAACCAGATATATCGATATTTTGCTGATAATGGCGATAACCTATCGATTATTTTGATAAACCTGCTGATTGAAATGTTACTGCTTGCCGGTGTTTTAATATCTTGCAAATAATTTCATATATAAAAGGTAACAAATGATAATTATTGCAGCTATGGTTTGCCGGAACGTTACTAAATGACAACCTAATCATCAAATCAGAGGCAATCCATGGACTCCAGCTTTACTGCACACAGTGCGCCGACGGTTTATGCTGTCAACCATCCGCTTCCGCTTCATGTGCTGGCGACACGTATTGATGCGCTACCCTCGTCATGGGGATTGTGGCGTTTCATTATCCTGCTGTCGCTGGGCGGTTTCTTTGAACTTTATGATCTGTTTCAGACCGCCTACATCAGCACCGGCCTGATTGGTGAGAAGATTTTTCATACCGGGAAAGAGGGATTGTTAGGGGTTTCGGATCAGGCTACTTTTGCCTCCGTCACTTTTTTCGGCCTGTTTATCGGCGCCAGTTTGCTGGCTCCACAGGCGGATAGGTTAGGGCGCCGCACGGCGTTTATGTTTGCACTGGCGTGGTACGGCACATTTTCGCTGTTGATGGCGTTCCAAACCCAGGCGGAATGGGTGATCCTCTGCCGCTTTCTGGTGGGAATAGGGCTAGGGGTGGAGCTGGTAACCATTGATACTTACTTGTCTGAATGGACGCCGACCCATTTGCGCAATCGGGCGTTTGCGCTGGCGTTCTTCATGCAGTTTTTGTCGGTGCCAGTGGTCGCACTCATGTCCTGGTGGCTGATGTCGAAGACAGTGTGGGGGTTATCTGGCTGGCGCTATGTGGTGATTATTGGCGCGGTGTGTTCGCTGGTGGTGTGGTTGTTGCGCCGTAATCTGATGGAGTCGGCGCGTTGGCTGGCGTCGAAAGGGCGTTATCAGGAAGCCGAGCGGGTGATGATCGCCATGGAACATCGCTGCGGTATGCCGCCGGGCGAAGCGCTGTCGCCACAGGCGGTGGACCCTTATCCGTCACGCGGTCGGTTTAGTGATATCTGGTCGGCGCGTTACCGACGCCGTACTCTGATGCTGATTACCATGAATATCTTTCAGGCGATAGGCTTTTTCGGCTTTGGTAACTGGCTGCCTGCATTGCTGGCAGGGCGGGGCGCAACCGTCACTCACAGCCTGCTGTACGCCTTTTTCATTACGCTGGCTTATCCGCTAGGGTCACTGGCGTGCAGTTGGTATGCGGGGAAACTCGAAAACAAATGGCAAATTGTGCTGTCATCATTAATGACGGTGATATGCGGTACGTTGTTTGCTTTTCAGACACAACCGATGTGGCTGATTGTTTGCGGTTTTCTGATCACCTACTCCAATGCCTGGTTGACCATCAGCTATCATGCCTACCAGACCGAGATTTTCCCCACGGCGATTCGCGCTCGCGGCGTCGGTTTTTGTTACGCCTTCAGTCGTCTGTCCACGGCACTTAGCAGCATCATCATCGGGTTGATTTTGCAGCATTATGACACCAGCGGCGTGTTGGCGTTCATCATCATCAGCATGTTGACTGTCGTAGTGACGGTTGGTGTATTCGGCCCGCGCACCCGCGGAGTCAGGCTGGAAAATATCTGATTACCGGAAAAGTCGCCGTTTTGGCAATCAGTCAATAAAAATACAGCCTAAAAACAACTGTGTTTTGATATAGCCCGCATTACGTTGCCACGAAGCGTGCTTATCTATAAGCAGGATAAGCACGGCGGGCGAATCGCTCAGGCGATGAGCGATATTGCCGATAACCAGAAGATGGATATTCTTTTTTTCCTCTGGCTGGAAGGGTACTTATGATGTTTCGTGGCAACAAATTGCTGTTGGCCGGTGTGCTCGGCGCGTTGGTAGCAGCAGGCTCCGCGCAAGCGCAGCAGTGGATTATGACGCCTGCTGACGCCCAGAGCTTCGCTAAGGCCAGTTTTCCTGAATATCTTGAAGGGCTGACGCTCAGTAACGACACCGATGTGGCAGCGGATATTCAGCGCAACCTCAATTGGCTGGATAAAGCTTTTCAGAAACGGGGGTTTACCACCCAGCAATTGGCTAATGGCGCACATCCGATGCTGTACGCCGAACTGGGACCCATGCAACCCAACCGCCCGACCATATTGTTTTTGATGCACTTCGATGGGCAGTCGGTGAGTAAATCTGACTGGAGTTCCGACCCCTGGACACCTACGCTGAAAATCAAAGATTCGCGCGGTATTTGGATGCCGCAACCTAACGAGCGGCTAATGCAGCCGGGGCTTGACCCGGAATGGCGCGTGTTTGGGCGTTCCGCATCGGACGGAAAAGGCGTGATCTCAGTGTTTCTGACCGCGGTGGATGCGCTTAAAAGCGCCAAAGCTGCGACTACGGTAAATATCAAGGTGTTGCTTGATTCTGAAGAGGAGCGCGGGTCGCCACATTTGACGTCGGTCGTTAATCAAAACGCCGCCCGACTCAAGAATGACGGCGTGGTGATCTTCAATGGGGCGGTGAACACGAATAACAAACCGGTGATCACGTTCGGCTATCGTGGGTCGATACAGGTCGATATGACGGTGTTTGGTCCTGATCCAGCGGCACACAGCGGCGCGTTTGGCAATGTCATCATCAATCCGGTGCAGCAACTGGCAACCTTGCTGGCCGGACTCAAAGATGCCGATGGACGGGTGACGTTGCCCGGTTTCTATGACCGGGTCAAACTGACTGATGACGAGCATAAGCAACTGGCGTTGCTGACGCCGCCGCGGGGTACCATCGAAAGCCGCTACGGGGTATACCAACTGGAGAAAATGGCACCCAATCCGGTAGAAGCGGTGCAATATCCATCGCTGGATGTTATTGGATTGAGGGCGGGCGATACCGGGCGCAAGGCGGTGTATGCCATACCCTCAACGGCCACTGCCAGCATCAATATCCGTACCGTTCCTGAAACATCCCCCGATTATCTGTACGACCTGCTGAAAAAATACGTGGCGGCTCAAGGTTTCTTTGTGATTCGCTCCGATTCGCCCTCACTGCAGGAGCGCAATCATAATGCTCGGTTGATATCAATGAGCATGATGACCTCGTCGGGCAGTTCATTTGCGGTGCGTACACAGATGGAGTCGCCACTGGCGAAATGGGCGGTAGAGGGTGTGAAAGCGCCGGGCAAAGGGGAACCGGAGAAAAACCGTATGCTGGGGGTTTCACCACCGATCAATGGCGCACTGGCGGCGCTGAAAAATGCGTTTGCCGTAATATCGCTGGTGAATACGGATAACAACGCGTACGGCAGTGATGAAAATATGCGTATCGGTAACTATATCGAAGGCATCCGCATTATGGTTTCCATGTTGACTACGCCATTCCCGGAGGAAGAAAAGGCGAAGTAAATCCGCGATTCGCTCGCCGGGGTGTCAACTTTTGCTGACACCCCACTTCATCCGGTGGCAGTGAAAGAGTATGATGCCACTCTCGTCCCTGCCGCACCTGATGAATGAAGGTTTTATTGATGCGTCTGGAAGTATTTTGTGAAGACCGAATTGGTCTGACTCGTGAGCTGCTTGATTTGCTGGTATTGCGGCATATCGACCTGCGCGGTATCGAAATTGATACTGCTGGTCGAATTTATCTCAATTTTACGCCCCTCGGTTTTGATACGTTCCGCGAACTGATGACGGAGATTCGCCGTATTCCGGGCGTCAGCGATGTGCGAACCATTGCGTTCATGCCATCCGAGCGGGAGCACCGTTCGCTACATGCATTGCTGGAATCCATGCCTGAGCCGGTGCTGTCGGTTGATCTCAAAGGCAAAGTGGAACTGATTAACGCTGCTGCGCTCAGCCTGTTTGACCTCACGCCAGAAAAAGCCCATGGGCTTAACGTCAGCCAGTTATTGAATAACTACCATTTTACCCGCTGGCAGGAACAGGGCGGCCAGCCGGAGACGAGTCGCGTAGTGCTCCGTGGGCAGGATTTTCTGCAGGAAGTGACGCCAGTTCATCTGGAAGATGATAAGGGCAAATCTGCTGTTGCCGGTGCGCTGGTGACGCTGAAATCAGCGGCGCGCATGGGCCGCCAGTTGCAGGAGACGCCGGTCAACGCCGAACATGAGTTTGACCATATTGTCGCGGTCAGCCCACGTATGCGTCAGGTGGTGGAACAGGCGCGCAAACTGGCGATGCTGGATGCGCCGCTATTGCTGGTGGGGGAAACCGGCACCGGCAAGGATATGCTGGCCCGCGCTTGTCACTTGCACAGTAGCCGCGGTAAAAAACCATTTCTGGCGCTCAACTGTGCTGCACTGCCGGATGATGTAATGGAAAGCGAGCTTTACGGCCATGCACCGGGTGCTTATCCCAACGCGCTGGAAGGCAAGAAAGGCTTCTTTGAGCAGGCGAACGGTGGTTCGGTACTGCTGGATGAAGTGGGCGAAATGTCGCCGCAGATGCAAACCAAACTGCTGCGTTTCCTGAACGATGGCACCTTTCGTCGGGTAGGAGAGGAACACGAGGTACACGTAGATGTGCGCGTTATCTGCGCGACCCAAAAGAACATGCTGGATCTGGTGCAGCGTGGTCTGTTTCGTGAAGACCTCTATTACCGCCTGAATGTGTTGACGCTGCAACTGCCGCCGCTGCGCGAGTGCCCGACGGATGTGATGCCGCTGGTCGAACTGTTTGTAGCCCGTTTTGCCGATGAGCAGGGCATAGCGCATCCTCGTATTGCGCAGGAGGTGCGTAATCTTTTGCCCCAATACGGCTGGCCGGGCAACGTGCGGCAGTTAAAAAACACCATTTATCGGGCGCTGGCACAACTGGAAGGCGATGAACTGCGACTGAAAGATATCGATCTGCCTGCTTTTCAACCAGACATTGCTCACAATGACGATTTACTGGACGGCTCCCTTGACGACATCAGCAAGCGGTTTGAACGCTCGGTATTAACTCGCCTTTATCAGACTTACCCCAGCACCCGTAAATTGGCCAAACGGCTCGGTGTGTCTCACACCGCGATTGCCAATAAATTGCGCGAGTATGGGTTGAGTAGTCGCAAGAGTGGGGATGAGGACGAGTAACCACGAATAAAAAAGCGGATGACTGTACTATCCGCTTTTTTATTGAAAACGCGGTTATGAAGATAATTTTGTATAAAGATAGCCGTGCCTTTTGATGCCAGGGGTGCTATGGCATTGTATTGGGTGCTGTTTTGCGTGCCATGAGGTGATGATGGTTATTAGTCATAAAGAACACGTAGCGAAGGGATTGCGCTATACGATTGGGACAGTGGTATTTCCATTGCTATCTGAAAATAGCGGGCAGTATCTGGATGAGACGAACGATATACCCGAAATAATTCGAGTGCAGTAAATCTGGCAGTACGTCACGCTAAAAAATCAATAAATAAGCTCATCTCCTGGAATCAACGAATATAACGCTGCCGTTACCGGCTGGTCATGAATAATAATCCGGTTGCGCAGCAGCCCTTCGAAATGTGCGCCCACTTTTTCTGCGACCTGACGGCTGGCGTGGTTTTCCTCGGCGGCGATGATTTCCAGACGGGTCAACCCCAGCGTGCCGAAACCGAACGGCACCACTTCCCGCATGGCCTCAGTGATCAGCCCTTGCCCCTGTACTGACTGGCGAATCCAGTAACCAACATTGCCGAGGCGGTAGGCTTTGCTGATATTGTTGATAGCAATAGAACCGAGCAGGTGCCCGGTATTTCGGTCGTTGATCACCAGATCAAAAGCTGAACCTTCGCGGCGTTGCTGTTCGCAACCCATTATCCAATTCTGCGTCATAGACAGGTCGTAATGCGGCACACACCAGGGTAGCCAGCGGCCTACGGTTTCCAGCGACTCCTGTATCGCGTCAAGCAGTGCGGCGGCATCGGATGGTATAAACGGGCGCAGGCTCAGACGGGCAGTCAACAAGGGGAACATATCACCTCCAAACACCACGATGGCAGATACAGGATGATACAAATGATAATGCAACAGTTTTTTGCCTCACGCTATCGTCATTAAATATTCACCGGTAAATAACGTGGGAGAGGCAGGGGAGATTAGGTCATGCGTTTAATAAACAGCTGGCTAAGGATAACTGTTGATGGGCTGGTGCTGTGTGTTGTGCTGGCGATGGTATTGGTTATTCTCGTGTGGATGCTGTTACGCCAGAGCTTGCCCCAGTTGGATGGTGAATTACGTGTTCCGGGGTTGCATACGCCGGTGACGGTAGAGCGAGACGGTGCCGGTATCCCGACCATTCGGGCTGCCGACCGTTTCTCTGCTGCGTTTGCGCTGGGGTTTGTCCATGCGCAGGATCGTTTTTTCCAGATGGACCTGCTCAGGCGCAGCGCGGCAGGGGAACTGGCGGCGTTGGTGGGGGAGTCGGCGCTGCCGCTGGACCGCCAGCATCGGTTATTTTTGTTGCGTCAGCAGGTGACGCGCCGCTGGCCGGAACTGCCGGTCAATCAGCAGCAGATCCTGCGTAGTTACGCCGCTGGCGTCAATGCCGGGTTAAACAGCCTGAAAGTCAGGCCATTCGAATACTGGTTGCTGCGTGCTGATCCTCAAGTCTGGTTGCCAGAGGATACCCTGTTGGTGCTTGCTGAAATGTATTTTGACCTACAGGATAATCAGTTTGGCCGCGAATATGCCCGCGGCTGGATTGCCAGCCAGAGCACACCTGAACAGACCGATTTTTTGTTGCCGGATGTCAGTGTGTGGGATGCGCCGCTGGCAGGGCAACTCCCCCCTTTGCCGACGTTGCCTGCAGAGCCGCCCAAGTGGTGGGGTCAGCAAATGAGTATGCTCGCCAGGGGTAACCCGCATGTCGCAGAACAAGCGCATGTCGAAGCACAAATTAAAGGCAGCAATGGCTGGTTGGTACGTACGCCGGAACGAGCAATACTGGCGAACGATATGCATCTCATGTTGAATCTGCCGACGGTGTGGTATCGCGCTCAACTGATTTATCCCGCTGACGACGGCACGCTGCGCCTGACGGGGCTATCGTTGCCTGGTGCGCCAGCCATCGTCAGCGGTAGCAACGAGCATATCGCCTGGGGGTTTACCAACAGCCATGCCGACACTTTTGATTGGGTGAAACTGGATACGGCTGAGGGCAATCAGCATTCCGTGCAGGAAATACTGGCGGTAAGTCATGGCGACCCACAACCCATGACTGTGCAAACCAGCGACTGGGGGCCGGTAGTTGAAACCAGGCAGGGACGCATGGCGATGCACTGGGTATTGCAATTGCCTAATTCGTTGGATCTGTCGCTCATGTCGCTGGCAGAAACCTATACAGTGCCGGATGCGTTGGCGGCTGGGCAGCGAGCCGGCCTGCCGGTACAAAATCTACTGGTGGCTGACAGCCGCGGACATATTGGCTGGACGCTGGCCGGAGCACTGCCGGATCGGTTGACGCCCGGTGTACAGAACACGTTCCCGCTGATGGACGTGCAGCAGGCACGCTGGCGCGCTACGGCGCTGCCGCCAGCATCTCATCCTGAGTTGATCGACCCACCGCAAGGTGTCATTGTAACCGCCAACAACCGGATGCTGTTCAATGAACAAGGAGACATTATCGGGGATGGCGGCGCTGACCCTGGCGTGCGCGCGTCGGCGATTCATCAGGCGCTGAGTGAGGTCAGCCAGCTGGATATTGCCGCAATGCATCGTATCCAACTGGATAACCGCGCACTGCTGGCTGCCAGCTGGCGCGACAGGTTACTTGACTGCCTGAATGCTTCTGCATCAGATACGCAGGCGGATCAAACAGCAATCAGAACACTATTACAGCAATGGAATGGCCAGGCGTCAGCTGATTCAGCGGCGTATTTATTACTGAACCGCTGGCGTGATGCGCTCTACCAGCGGTTGTTCGGCACGCTGGACCAACAACTGTCGCAGGCATGGCCGAATGCCAGTTACCGTGCGGCCAACCCACGCTGGGATATGACGGTGCAACAGTTGATGCGTGGTGAGGCTCGCCAGTGGGTGCCTGCGCCAGCCAAAGACTGGTGCCAGTTCTCGTTGCAGCAATTGACAGCGGTATGGCTGGATAATGGGGAGGGCAGCCGTAACTGGGGTGATGTTAATCAGAGCCGTATTGCCCACCCACTGGCGTCATCATTGCCGCTGGTGGGACGCCTGTTGCAAGTGCCGGCGCAACCGCTTTGCGGAGATAATAATGTGCCGCATGTAAATCGTCCGACATTCGGTGCTTCGGAGCGACTGGTCATCTCGCCGGGTGATGAAGCCCACGCCACGCTGAGCCTGCCGGGTGGGCAGAGCGGTAATCCGCTTAGTCCCTGGTGGCTGGACGGCTATCGTCGTTGGATGAGTGAACAGCAAACGCCGTTGTTACCGGGTGCCAGCGCCAGCAAGCTGGATCTGAAGCCGATTGCGGCTCCTCAACCTTAAAAGCGCTGGGATGACACTGCCATGACGCGAGCCTAGCGGGCGGGTTCATCCCATTCGGCGGCGGAATCCATCGGGCGGCGGAAGTTGTGCGAGGAGCGCCAGTTGCGCCGTATCCTGATCGCTGGCAGGCATATAAACCAGCATCCGGTTGCCGTTGCGAGACGCACTCCACCAGTTGATCTGGCGTAAGGTAAATATGCCCAGCGTTGGATGGCGAAAACGCTTGATTTTGTCATCCACTCCCTGAATTTCATAGCGCTGGTACCACAACTGGCGGAATTCCTCTGAGGCGTTCAGGTAGCGCTGTAGTTGTGCTTCCCACAGTGGTTCACCTGCGTGTTCCGTCATTTGCGCCCGGAACATTGCCACCAGATTGGGCAACAGATCATGTTGGTCCACCAGCCGTTCCCGCCAGTTGGGGTGAGTGAGCGCCAGCCAGATGCAGTTACGATCTTCCGGCGCTATCTGATTCAGATCGATATCCAGTAACTGACACCAGGTGAGATTGAATCCCAGTATGGTGAAGCGGGCATTGACGATCACCGCTGGCAATGGATTGAGCTGATCAAGAATACGTTGGCTGTCCGTGCTGATTTTTTCGCAACTGGCTTGTGCTGCGGGGGAAAACGGCAATCCTGCCAACATAAACAGATGCCGGGTTTCTGCTTCGTTGAATTGCAGGGCGTTGGCGATCGCGGTCAGTGTTTTGGCGGATGCGCGTATTTCCCGGCCTTGCTCCAGCCAGGTGTACCAGGTAATGCCCACGTCTGCCAGTAGGGCGACATCTTCGCGGCGCAGGCCTGGCGTGCGTCGCTTACGAGGAACCGATAGCCCCAGTCGCAGCGGATCGAGACTTTCACGTCGTGCGCGCAGAAATGCGCCCAGGCGTTTGCGGTTATCCGGTTGTAGCGTAGTGACGTGGGTGTCAGCCGGTGGCGTGGGTATCGGCATAACCATAAGAACCTCCAGATGGGGCGTTGAATAGTCACAAACAGGTAGTTCTTATACCAGGATAAACAGGAACTGGTACCCGTTTAAATTATCGATAATGCTAGCTGCCTCACAGAATTAACACAACGGGTACATCGATGAAACAGGTTTCACTTTCACAACGGCTCACTGGCATCGGCCTGATGGTGCTGTTGACCGGTCAACTGTTACCGATGATCGACTTTTCTATCGTCAACGTGGCGCTGGAGGCTATCGCTCATTCACTTTCTGCCAGCCCGGCTGAGCTGGAATTGGTGGTATCGGTTTATGGCGTGGCATTTGCTGTATCGCTGGCGATGGGCGGGCGGTTAGGGGATAACCTGGGACGGCGACGGGTGTTTATTGCTGGTGTTGCCGTGTTTGGCGTGGCGTCGTTGCTGTGCGGTATCGCTCAGGAGGTCTGGGTGCTGCTGGCAGCTCGCGCTTTGCAAGGGATTGGCGCTGCACTGGTGGTACCGCAGATTTTGGCGACGGTTCATGTCTGCCTGCGGGGACGTGAGCATACCCGTGCGCTGGGTTTTTATAGCGCCATCGGTGGATTAGCTTTTGTGGTCGGTCAGGTACTCGGTGGTTTTTTGATTCAACTGGATATCGCCGGTTATGGCTGGCGCAGTGTATTTCTGGTCAATTTGCCGGTCTGCCTGCTGGTGTTGCTGCTGGCGCCGTCACGCCTGCCTGACACCCGTGGCGAAAAACCGGTTGCGTTGGATATGTCTGGCACGGTGCTGTTGTCACTGATGCTGGCAAGCCTGCTGTTCCCGTTGGCGTTGGGACCTATCTGGCACTGGCCGTGGCCCTGTATCGCCGTGTTGCTGAGCAGCCTGGTATGGTTTGCACTGTTATGGCGAGTAGAACGTCGTCAGCCAGCGCCGTTACTGCCGCCTGCGTTGTTTCGTTTGCCGGGAGTCCGTTTCGGGTTGCTGCTGGCGTTGCTGTTTTTTTCCAGCTGGAGCGGGTTTATGTTCGCGGTTGCTTATACCTTGCAATCCGGCGCAGGTTTTACCCCGTTGCAGTCAGGTAACAGTTTTATCGGTCTGGGGTTGTCCTATTTTGTGGCATCGTTGTTCAGTAGCCGCCTTATCACTCGCTTTGGTAATCGCGGGGCATTGCTGACGGGGTGCGCCATTCAGATGAGCGGGTTGGTGTTATTGATGGTGTCGCTGGCGTGGCGCTGGCCGGTATCGGTGCTGCAATTGTTGCCTGCGACCATGATGATTGGCTTTGGTCAGGCGTTTATTGTCAGCAGTTTTTATCGCATCGGGCTGTCTGATGTACCGACGCAGCAGGCCGGTTCGGGCAGTGCATTACTTTCTACCATGCAACAAGCATCACTGGGGTTGGGTCCAATAGTGCTGGGTACCATATTGGTACAGGCGCTACATGCCAGTGGCGGACATTTTGCCCGTGCGCTGATCGTCACACTGATGGCGGAATGGGGCGTGATGCTGGTGCTGGTATGGTGTGCGCTACGTAACTGGCAGACGTTACCCCCACGTGCCCGGTCGCCAGTGGAGAATAACGTCATCGAGAGCCAGTGATGCCAATAAAAAATGCCAGTCTCTCGACTGGCATTTTAGTGGACGCTATCGCGGTGATGGCGAAACACGGCGATAGCGCACCGAGACTTATTTCAGTACGGCGATAGCTGCATCGTAATCCGGTTCGTTGGTGATTTCGTTCACCAGTTCGCTGTGCAGCACGTTGTCGTTTTCATCCAGCACCACAACGGCGCGTGCGGTCAGCCCTTTCAGCGCACCGTCGGCAATTGCCACACCGTACTTTTCCTTGAATTCTGCGCCGCGCAGCGTAGACAATACGACCACGTTGTTCAGACCTTCGGCACCACAGAAGCGAGACTGGGCGAATGGCAAATCGGCAGAGATGCACAGGACGATGGTATTATCCAGGCTGGATGCCAGTTGATTAAATTTGCGCACAGACGCGGCGCAGACACCGGTATCAATGCTTGGGAAGATGTTCAGGACTTTGCGTTTGCCGGCGTAGTGGCTCAGAGCGACATCAGAGAGATCTTTGGCAACCAGTGAAAATGCAGGTGCCTTGCTGCCGACTGCCGGAAAAGATCCTGTTACCGGTACCGGGTTACCCTGGAAATGTACATTTGTTGACATGCTTACGTCCTTCATCACAGGTGATTAACATGTTGGTTAGTGTAGGGCAACATTATCAACATTGGTATAAAAAATTATGAGACAACAAACGAATCAGCGCAGACAGATAGCGGTGATTGGCGCTATCGGCGGCGACAGGCGGCAACTCAGCGGTAATGCAATGCAACTGGCGTTCAGCGCACCAACTGCCAAATGAACCCGGCGTTGGGTATCCCACATCATCCACCAGCGGCAGCGAGAATTCATGCGCCAGCCAGGCACCCAGCTCGGAACGTTGCGGGTCATCGATACAGGCCAGCGGTTCATGAAAGGACACCACCCACGGAGGCGACAGCTGCTCGATAAGGCGGCAAAGCGCCTGCGTTTCCGGCTCGGAGCCAGGACTTTCACCGGTGGAGAGTTGCACATCGCGCACGGGGGTACCTTCGCTCCAACGGTAGACCGTGTTATCTGGTCGCCAGTTGGTCGCTGGAAAATTACGATTGAGATCAACGCCGTGAGCGTTGGCGCGTAGCCCTAGCTGGCAGCCATCCGGGTTGACCGCCAGTATCACGTGGTGTGCCCGGTTACCCGGCGCGAGTGTGCGTAATGCGCAGGAAAGCGCCACCACCGATGCGGTTTCATCACCGTGAGTCCCAGCGATGATCAATCCGCTGTTTTTGCCTGTCTTTTCAGCCGGGAACCAAAGCAGCGGTGCGCCCAGTCGGGAACGACCATACTCCTGACCCGGTGAAACAAAGAACCCGCGCTCGGTCCGAGGGCGTTGCAGAAATCCGGCGTCTGTCATGGCAGCTCCCTGAATGATGAACCCTGTTGTTTCGCCTGATAATAACAAAAAATGTATACAGGTCATGTCGGCAAGCCCGAAATCGCGGGGCGTTTCGCAAAGCGGTGGCGTACCACTGGCTGGAAGATCAGGTTTGCGACTATGATAATTTTCAGCCTGATAATGATTTTTTCAGCTGATTACCTGACATGTTCCTGGTCGCTCCTCAATCCTGCTTCGGGTCTTACGAGGTTGCAGGGGGCGAAGACAATGTTTAATGTGGTTCAAAGGCAATGATTGCAAGAGTAATAGTTGTAATGGTGATGGTTTAAGGATAATAGTTTTAAGGACACAACATGCAATTTCGTTATTCCGCTGTTTGCGTAAATGCGTTCTGCGCTGTACTGATGACTATGCTGCTCAATCCGGCAGGTGCTGCGCAGGTTCCTCCTGGTACCGTATTGGCGGACCAGCAGCAGATCGTGCGCCATATCAAAGATGAACCCGCGTCGCTGGACCCCATTAAAGCGGTTGGTTTGCCGGAAATTCAGGTCATTCGAGATTTGTTTGAAGGATTGGTGAATCAGGATGCACAAGGCAACCCGATTCCCGGCGTCGCTCAGCGTTGGCAGACTAACGATAATCGTACCTTTATTTTTACCCTGCGCGCTAATGCTCGCTGGTCGAATGGCGACCCGGTTACTGCCAGGGACTTTGTCTACAGCTGGCGGCGACTGGTGACGCCGCAGAACAATTCGCCGTTTGGCTGGTTTGCGCGCCTGGCGGGGATCGTCAATGCTGATGAGATTCTTGCTGGCAAACTGCCCGCCGATAAACTGGGCGTCACTGCGGTTGACGACCACACACTCAAAGTACAACTGAGTAAACCAGTACCTTATTTCATTAGCCTGATGGCTAATTTCAGCCTTTATCCGGTGCATCAGGCCACCGTGGAGAAATACGGCAACGAGTGGACTAAACCGGGCAATCTGGTGGGTAACGGCGCCTTCGTGCTGACAGAGCGGGTGGTTAACGAAAAGTTGGTACTGACGCCTAACGACCAGTATTGGGATCATGCTAATACCCGGTTGACGCAGGTCACTTTCGTACCGATCAATCAGGAGTCCAATGCTACTAAGCGTTATCTGGCCGGCGACATCGATATCACCGAGTCATTTCCCAAGAACCAGTACCAGAAACTGCTTAAAGATCTGCCGGGGCAAGTCTTTACGCCAGACCAACTGGGTACCTATTACTATGCGTTTAACACCCAGCGCGCACCAACCAACGATGTGCGGGTACGAAAGGCGCTTTCGTATGCCATCGACCGCAAAATTATTGCTGAAAAAGTGTTGGGAACCGGCGAAAAACCGGCCTACCGTTTTACGCCTGATGTGACCGCCGGATTCACGCCGCAACCGGTACAGTTGCAGCAGTATTCACAGGCTGAGCTGGATATGCAGGCCAAGGCGCTGATGGCGGCAGCGGGTTATGGCCCGACCAGACCATTGAAGCTGACGCTGTTGTACAACCTGCAGGAAGTTCATCAGAAAATCGCCATTGCGGTAGCGTCGATGTGGAAGACGAAACTCGGTGTAGACGTCAAGCTGGTGAATCAGGAATGGAAAACCTATATCGACAGTCGCAACACGGGCAATTTTGATGTGATACGCGCGTCTTGGGTTGGTGATTACAACGAGCCATCCACCTTCCTGTCGCTACTGACTTCCAGTCACAGCGGCAATATCGCGCGTTTCAACAATGCAGATTATGACCGCCTGATGACGGATACCGCCGGGCAAACTGACCGGAAGGTATTAAACGAGGATTATAATCACGCCGAGCAGATTCTGGCTGAGCAGGTACCGATTGCGCCAATCTACCAGTACACCAATGGCCGGTTGATTAAACCTTGGGTGAAAGGCTATCCCATTACCAATCCTGAAGATGTCGCTTACAGTCATACGCTTTATATTCTGAAACACTAAGTCAGGTTTCTTAATGACAGCGTTATCAAGACGCGTGGCGACGATGCACCCTTTCCGATTGCGGTTGTTGTAACAGGCAGTAAGATGGAAGCGGTGTGCGTGGCAGGAGGAACGGCGTGGAAGTGACTGAAAATAATGCTATCCGGCATACTGGTGCGGTCTTTACCTATCGGCTGGATGGCAAGGGCGGCATTCTGCCGCTGGCGGAGAGTAGTGTGAGCGAGGAGGCAGAGCAGCCTGTCTGGTTACATCTTGACTCGACACAACCGGCCAGCGTGCACTGGCTGCATGAAACCACGCTCTTGCCGGACAGCGTACGTAACGCGCTGGCGGGAGAAAGCGCCCGCCCCCGCGTATTACGGCTTGGTGAGGGCACGCTGGTGACCCTGCGCAGCATCAATTACAACCCCAATGAAAGGCCGGATGAATTGGTCGCCATCCGGGTATTTATTACTGGCCGGCTGATTGTTTCTACTCGTCGCCGCAAGGTTGCGGCGATTGATGAGGTGATGAGTGACCTGAAAGAGGGCAACGGTCCTGCCAACAGTGGTGACTGGATTGTATCCGTTGCTGAGGCATTAACCGATAACACCAGTGAGTTCATTGATGAACTGCATGAGAAAATCATCGATCTGGAAGATGCGTTACTGGAACAACGTATTCCACCGCGTGGTGAACTGGCGCTGATTCGCAAACAATTGATTGTGTTACGCCGTTATATGACGCCGCAACGCGATATTTTCTCGCGTTTATCCGGTGAGAAATTCAGTTGGATGCAGGATGACGACCGTCGGCGTATGCAGGAAATTGCTGAGCGTCTTGGTCGTGGGCTGGAAGATTTGGATGCCAGCATTGCTCGTACAACCGTGATTGCGGATGAAATCACCACGCTGATGACTGATGCGATGAACCGGCGTACTTATACGATGTCGTTGCTGGCAATGGTTTTTCTGCCCACTACCTTTCTGACCGGATTATTTGGCGTTAACCTGGGTGGTATTCCGGGCGCCACTAGTGGTATCGGATTTGGCGTATTTTGCCTGATGTTGGTGCTGTTAGTGAGCGGCGTTGCCTGGTGGTTAAAGCGCAGTAAATGGCTATGAGGGGCGAAGCGGAATAATTGCGCGAAATATCACACAACCAATAGCAGTGATAAAAACCATAGTTAATATTGAGCAATATCAACATTTTTGGACTACACCTACGGCACTATGCTTTCCGCAGGTGAATGCAACGTCAAGCGATGGGCGTTGCGCTCCATATTGTCTTACTTCCTTTTTTGAATTACTGCATAGCACAATTAATTCACACCATGCCGACGTTTCGTCGGCTTTTTTTTGCCTGCAATTTAATGTAAAGCATCTGATACGGACGGTGTGCCGTTCGTCGCGATGAGCGCCGTATTCGCACGTTATTTTTATCGAAAAGTAGTCCGTGGTGTGTACACATATCGGCGGCCAGGTGGCCGCCAATCAGTGTTAACGGATTTCCAGTACGTCCAGTCGCTCCAGCGGTCGGGCGCTGTCTTCGTCGTCCTCATCCGGTTGCCAGCCTACGGGTTGCAGCGGCATCTCCTCTCGGTCGAATGCCAGATCGCCACCGTCTACCACCTCGCTGCCCTGACGAATTGACTTGAAATCGAACAGGTTGGTATCGCTCAGATGCGACGGCACCACATTCTGCATGGCGCTAAACATGGTTTCGATACGGCCTGGGTAGCGTTTGTCCCAGTCACGCAGCATATCCTTGATTACCTGGCGTTGCAGGTTAGGCTGCGATCCGCACAGATTACACGGAATAATCGGGAACTGGCGCGCGTCGGCAAAACGTTCAATATCTTTTTCGCGGCAGTATGCCAGTGGGCGAATCACCACGTGCTTGCCGTCGTCGCTGACCAGTTTTGGCGGCATACCTTTCAGCTTACCGCCGTAGAACATGTTTAGAAACAGCGTTTGCAGGATGTCATCACGGTGATGACCGAGTGCAATTTTGGTGGCGCCCAGTTCGGTGGCGGTACGGTACAGAATGCCACGACGCAGGCGCGAGCAGAGCGAACAGGTGGTCTTCCCTTCCGGAATCTTCTCTTTCACGATACCGTAGGTGTTTTCTTCCACAATTTTATATTCAACGCCGATGCTGTCCAGATAGTGCGGCAGCACATGTTCCGGGAAACCCGGCTGCTTCTGGTCGAGATTCACCGCCACCAGCGAGAAATTTACCGGCGCGCTCTGTTGCAGATTACGCAGGATCTCCAGCATGGTGTAGCTGTCTTTGCCACCGGACAGACAGACCATGATGCGGTCGCCGTCTTCAATCATATTGAAATCGGCAATCGCCTCGCCCACGTTACGACGCAGACGCTTTTGCAATTTGTTGAGGTTGTACTGCTGCTTAGGTGTAACAGATTGATTTTCTGACATTTAACGGTAACTCATGTTCATGGGGCCGGTGCTCCAGCGTTGCTGGGGGCTAAGTGTACCATTAAGTGCGTGGCAGGGGAGTCTGGTGGGGAATAAACCTGCTAAATGATGGCAGGTGGCCATTTAGGTGGCCACCTGTATCGGATGTCCTGTGTGATTCATAGACATCAGAGATTAGTTATTTTGATTCCTGCTGATTCGATTTTTTTCCTTCTGAAGATAATCGACTCTATGTCTCCCATTTTCATATTTTTGATAATCTTCGTTGTTTTTCAGAAAGATTATAAACTGATCAATACTATTCTGTGATGCAGCTGGCATCGCCTGGACGCCTTGAAATCCCTGGTAAACAATATCGACTAAAATATCTTTAATTGCCGGATTAAGGTTTTCCCATTTTGTTACGCTGCTCATGCCGCTGGTATTCTTTTTATAAAGCTCTTGCGCTTTTTTCTCATAAATCGGGTAGATATTATTGAATAGTTTTATCTGTTGCTCCATGGTGATTTCGCCAATATCGTTATTTTCATTAACGAATTTTCTTGCCTGTTCTCCAGTTTTTCCTGCCGCAGAGGATATTTTCGATGCCTGAGATGCCGGAATGCCCGCAGCGATCAAATCATTATAGACTTGTTTCTTAGTCCGTTTCCCCATGTCATACCCTCGACCGAGTGTGACGCCAGATTCTTTTGTTTCAGGAAAATGAATGTGCCGACTAAAATACTTGCCTCTGTCTTCGCTTCCTTCAGCATCATATGTCACCTTTCCTTTGAGTACGGTAAGCGTTTGACTATCCGTTTCTTGTGCTGAGACGCCTTCTGTATGTTCGGACTGAGCGGCGATCCTAATCGGTGCTGTAGGCAGAGATAGAGATTCGGTAGCCTCAGGGTGCAATGCAGATACAGCGGAGCGTGACGCTTGAGCCACAGGTCGTGACGCCGGTGCTGAGGCAGATGATTGCGTCGCCTGAGTGGTTGGGACCGGGCGCGTTACTGTTACTGAAGGTGCTGTTCCCGGTGTTTGGGAAACGGGCTTGGTGCCTTGAGAAGCGTTGAAGTCATCAATCTGAGCCTGTGTGGGGACCATTCTATAAATGGTGTAGCCAGGCAACGCCTTGCGGTAATCCGGTCCAGGATAGAATCCTGATTGCGTAAAGTCGGAAATCCATTTGCTGCCGTCGTACATGGCGGCATGGCCAAATGGGTGGTCTTTTTTGATCCCGGCTTTTATATCCTGCTTAAAGCCTTCCAGAATAACCACGTCACCAGGAAGAAGTTTACTGCTGTCATATTCTCTGGATGGTCTTGGCATAGAAAATAGGGGGGAAAAACCAGCGGCAATGAGTTTAGAACCGAGATCTTTCGCCGCAGGCGCTCTTTCTATTTTTGTTCCACCAGCCTGAATTGCATTAACAACAGCTCTTGCACAATAACCTATAGATTCCTTTTTGGCATTGCGTTGCAGCGCGCTGATAGTGGTTGCAGGGTTCCAGGTTACCGTTGCGATAGGCTTAGGTGCCGATGTTGTTGAACTCTCTGCTAATGGCGCTGCGGCAGAAGCTGATTCGGCGGGCGAAGAGGTGGGCGCAATGGTATTAAGCTTAACATCAACCTCGATCGGTTTAACGTCGGGAGGGGCAGCCTGAGGTTCAACAGAAGCCGGTTTGGCTTCGGTTACATTCGGTTTGCCTTGGGCTGCCTGAGTCAGAGAGGCGGATGCGGACGAGAGTAATCCCGGTACTGTGCCTGCCAGCCGCGACAGCGGTGCCGCCATGCCAGACATCAGTTTGCTTAATTGGCTTCCCGCAGCGGCATAATCAGGTGCAAACGGCGGGGTGGACGGCTCCTGCGGTGCTGCGGGTTCTACTGCCGGTTCTGTTGTGGTGGCGGCAGTAACCGGTGCGGGCTCGGAAGATGACTGGCTGGTCTGCGGCACGCTGGAGGCAGACGGCTGTGCTGGACCTTGAGACGAAGGCGTAGCAGTTTCAGCGTGCGGCGCGTTAAATTTGGGTAGTGGCGTAACGGCAGGGGCTGGTGGTGCAGCCGGCGGCGTCGGCTGACTGCTGGCCGTTGCTGGCGCCGCCGGCACGCCGGATTCCGGTGCGGATAAGCGTATATTTTCCAGCCCGGATAACGGAGCGTTAGAATAACCAGTCGCCGGGTTATTGGTCGTTGATGTATTTTGCTGTGACTGGGATGTTATTTCTGTTTTCTTCGCAAAAGAGCGTGTTTTTTTTATCACGACGAAAAGTTGTTTCCGGGTGGTGTTATTCTTTTTCATAGGCGTTTAATAAGCGTATTATTTGACGTCAATCATGAAAAATTAACGCCAGCTGGATGAATGGGGGCCGCTTCAGCATTATTACTCACTGAAGTTGGCCATATTTCAGCGTCATGAGAAGAACGATGGCGTTATATTATCGTTTGTGGTTGATTACACTATTCAGGCGTGTTGGTGGGTGGCTCAGCAAACAAATGAATGGATGTCGGGTTACCGGATGATGTTTGTCGATGCGGATAATTATCCCCCGACTTACCCTTTTTTCACTTCATCAACCGGAAAAATCGCTGCTATTCTGTGGGCGCAACCCGGTGCCTGCCTGTTGTCCGGCAGGTCATGAAGGAAACCGGTCTGGACCCTGTGTGGGTTGAAACTGTTGGCAAAAAGAGAAAAATACCCATGAAGAAATTGCTCCTGGCCGTTGCGGTCACGGCGATGCTGTCAGGATGTTCGGTGTTTCGCACCAAAACAACGAGCCTGAGCAGTACATTTATCTCGCCGTACTACTTTACCTATAACACTACCCATGTGTTGCAGAACAATACCAACTGGGTGGATTACATCTATTTGACGGGCAATCCGGCGCGCTGGGATGAGATCCGCGGGACTTACAAAGCGGCATTACCCAAGATTACCCTTAATTATCGGGTTGAGCCGTCAAACGGTGGCTATCGCATTACCTATAACGGCATGGTGAATTATCTGCTGTCGGCGCGCCATGGCGTTGACAACGGCAAGGATATGATCGAGGGCGAAAGCGTACGGCAATTCCTTATTCCTCAGCGCACGGCAGAGGTAAGCGGAGACAAGAAGGTGATGTTGACGCTGACGGATGACATCAAGGTGGAAGTATCGCTGACAGCGAAAGTTGAGATGCATTCGATTGAAGATCGTTAACGGATAATAACGTCATAAGGCTGTTATCACGAAAGGTAAAACCGGGGATGGGCGGTGAGCGCATGACGGTAACCGTGTGGTAAAGAGGCGACGTGAATAGAATGTCATCCGTTGCTTCTTATTAACCGCGATACAGGAGTAGACAAGACCATGAATATGCCGCAATGGCTGGTGGTGGGTGCTGCGGTGATGCTGGTGGCTTGCAGTGGCGGGCAGACGGAATCAGTGCAGGATACGGGAGCGGTGGTGCCGCAGCGTGCAGCGTGGCAAGGTTCGCCAGCAGAAGTAACCTGCACGCTGGCAGGTGGACGTATGGGGGTTTCACGTCAACTGAACGGGGCGAGCATTGGCACCTGCTTGCTGGCTAACGGCAAGCGTTGCAACGAAACTGCGTTGATGAACGGCAGTTGTCCGGCAGGTTGAGTGTCGTGAGCGTATAACCGGCGGCATGGCGTCGCCGGTTGAACCATTAAAGAATAAGTCACGTTCGTTTTCATCGATATCCATGCCCCGCGAGCCGATTTTCTGTTGTTTCAGCGCGTCGATTGCCGCTTGTGAATCAATTAATCCACCACGGTTGGTGTTGAGGGGCATCACGCCGTTTTTATGGTAACGGAAAGACAATGTTTTAGCGGGAGACATTCAGGAGGGAGTCCCCCCCTGAATGGATGACGTAGCTTACTTTGATGCGCCGAATACTGAAATTGCCTGCGCCATACTGGCGATTTGCTGTTGCAGATGTCCGGTGGCGGAATTGGACTGGCTGGCGAGCGCTGTGTTTTGATGGGTGAGTTCATCAATACGGTTGACTGCGTCGTTGATCTGCTGCAGTCCCTGAGATTGCTCCTTAGTGGCCGTGCTAATGTCGTTCATCAAATGTGTTACTTCCTGCACTTTGACCAGAATGTTGCTCATGGAGCGATTCGTGTGTGCAACTTGCTGATCACCAGCATGAATGCTGGATAGCGTGTTGTCGATAAGTGCGGCGATGTCTTTGGCGGATGCGGCGCTGCGTTGGGCCAGCGAACGCACCTCGCTGGCCACCACCGCGAAGCTTTTGCCCTGCTCTCCGGCATGGGCTGCTTCTACAGCGGCGTTGACCGCTAAGATATTGGTCTGGAACGCCAGATTATCCAGCACGCTAATAATATCGGTGATGCGTTCGCTGGCCTGGGTGATCGTACCCATGGTGTTGGCGACCTCCGATACGGCCTGCTCGCCCACGTTGACCACCTGATTCACATCTTGCGCGTACCGTGATGCGCGCAGTGAGGCATCGGCATTGCTCCTGATGGTGGTGGTCAGTCGTTCCACAGACGCGGCGGTTTGCTGCAGGCTCTCTTCGGTTTTCTCGCAACATTCCGCCAGAATGTGGTTGCCTTGTGCGATTTCACTGCAAGCGGTTTTGAGTTCCTGCAGGTTGACGTTGACGTCATCAACAAAGGTACGGAAATTCATGCCGGATTGGTTGACGGCGCGCATCAACATACCGATTTCGTCGGCTCGATTAAGTTGGCTCAGGCTGTTGGCCTGGCCGGAGGCAGAACGCATCGCCTGTTCAAGAATGTATTCTACGGGTCTGGCGATGTGGTGTACTAACAGTTCGCAGAACAGGCAAGCTAACGCGATCAAGGTCGCAAAGATCTCCCAAACCAGTGCCGTTTTGGGCAGCAGCGCGAATGCGACAGCCAACGGCAACAGCCCCAGCATCCCAAAGTAACTACGGATGCGCCAGCGCAGCGGCATAGTTTTGAACAGGCTAAGCCATTTCAACGGGCCGGTATAAACCAGTAAGCCGTGATGAAAGGCACGGTTTTTCAGGGTGCCCTGATTCACCTGTGCGTAGAGTGCCTCGGCCTGGCTGATTTCTTCTGCCGTTGCAGCGGTACGTACCGACATATAGCCCACCAGCTTGCCATCCCGCTTTAACGGCGTCGTACTGGATCGCACCCAATAGTGATCACCGTTCTTGCGGCGGTTTTTGACCACGCCGGTCCAGATTTTTCCGGCTTTCAGGGTATTCCACATATCCGCGAAGGCGGAAGGTGGCATATCAGGATGGCGGATAATATTATGCGGCTGATTCATCAGTTCTTCCGGCTCGTAGCCACTGACTTTGATGAAATCGGCGTTGGCGTAGGTGATGTGGCTGTCAGGGGTGGTTACCGACATCAGTTTGGTTCTGGCATCCAGCGGATACTGATGTTGACTGACTGGGTAATTTTTACGCATTGAGCATCCCTTATTGCGACATTGAAGGGTAAAGCAGGGTCAATTATTTCAATAAGCAACAATGCTGATGAATATATAATCCGGGCAGAATAGTGCGAGCAAGATAGCGTTGCCACGTCTGTAACCGGTCGGTTGTGTTGTCAGATATTGTGCTTATGTAAAAATTTTATCACGATCAGGTAATTGGGATGTATGGGTTTTGCGGGGGAATGTGAACTGAATGGTGACATTTGGTGCGAAAGCCTCAGTGATTCGCATTGAATGATAAAATGATGATGACCGGAATAATCCTGAAACATAACTCATGCTGAAGTTAATGCGCTGTGCAGGGTGGCTGATTGCGCTGGTGCTGATAGTGGCGACCACCTGCTGGATGATGCCGTGCTGGTTGCCGCTATTGCTGCGTCCTTATTTGCCCGTCGGGGCCACTGTTGTAATGGATGCATCGCCCGGCTGGCGGCGGGGGGGCGTGTGGCTGCCTGATGTGCAACTGCGCCTGGCGCAGTGCCAGCCAGCCAGACTGTCGGGCCTGCTGATTCGCTATTCGAAAGGGCGCTGGCAACTGGAGGCACAGGCATTAACGCTGGATGCGGTTTGTCTGCGGCAGTGGCCAGCGTCTCCTGATATGGGCGCTCCGCTGCTGATAAAGTGGCAACAGCGGCTGCCGGCAACTGAGCTGATTTTACATCATGTCGTGGTGACCCCCTGGCTGACCCAGGCTGGTAGCCTGCAACTCTCTACTGACGCATCACGCCAGCAACTCCATATCCAGAGCGATCAGCTACAGGTGCAGGCTGAACTGCATGGTACCGAACTGACGCTGCAACAAGGCCAGATGCGTGTCTCGGCGAAGGCAGCGCCGCTGCAGATAAGCGGTGCGATGCAACTGGCACCTGCGCTCAACCGCCTGCCGCAGCAGGGCGAGGTACGCGCAGAGTATCTGCCGTTGCGTTTACCGGAACCTGCCAGCGCAGTGCTGCGCTGGCAGGGTAATCAGGGAGCACTGACGGTGAGCGTAGCCTCAATGACCGAACCGTTGTTGACGCTGCCGTGGCAGGTTAGTGACGGCAATCTTCGCATTCAGGATGGGCGCTGGCGCTGGCCATACGCCAGCCAGCCGCTGGCGGGCGGTGTCTCGCTGACGTTGTACGATGTGTTCCAGCCGCGCGACCCGCTGCGGCTGGAAGCCCGAATCAACATCCTGACGCAGGGACACAATGGCCGAGCTAACGCGGTGCTGTCGCTTGGTCCCGGTGTGCTGGGGCTGACCGATAGCGATATGCGTTTTCAGCTTACCGGGCAGGTTAATTTACCTGACCTATCGGTTTTTGCTTCGTTGCCGGGGACGTTAAAAGGTGCGGTGCTTGATCCCACCGTTGCATTGCTGCCCGGTTCACTATTACGCGCCTGGGGCGCGCCGCACCCGACGGTGACGCTGGAAGAAGCACGCTGGCCGCTGGCGGGTATTCAGGTTACCCGACAAGGCGTCAGCGGCAGGTTGCAGGCGATTGTTGCCGTGCGTGATAGCTATTGGGGGCGTTTTCGTCTGCATTTGGACGGCAAAGCGCAGCAGTTCTGGCCTGATAACGGCGACTGGCGCTGGCGTTACTGGGGAGAAGGGCAGTTGCCGCCGTTACAGGGCCGCTGGGATATCGCGGGGCATGGCCGCTGGCTGAACGATCTGATCGAAGTCGAATCCTTGTCCAGCGGTCTTAATCAACTGCGCTACGGCGTGGTCGAGATGAAGCAGCCGCGGTTAACGTTGACCGAGCCGCTGCGCTGGCGACGCTCTGTGACGGCGACGTCGCTGAACGGTGCACTGAGACTGGCGGCGAAGCAGGTGAATTTTCACGGCGCGGGTAAATTACCTGCCACGGCGTTGACTCTGGATATTCACGGGCGCAATCCGCAGGATTTCCAGTGGCACGGGCAGGTGCAGGCAGGTGCCGTCGGTCCTATCCGGCTCAATGGGCGCTGGGATGGGCAACGTCTGCGTGGCAGCGGCTGGTGGCCGCTTCAACCGTTGCGGGTATTCCAGACGTTGCTGCCGCCAGGCGGGGCGCTGACGATCCGCACCGGTCAGTTTTACGCGCAGACGGCGTTTTCTGCCGCCCGTGGGCAGGGGGTCCGCGCCGGGGGGCATTGGGTGGTAAAAAATGGCGGTGCCTGGCTGGAGGATGGCGAAGTCAGCGGCGTGGATTTTGTGCTGCCGTACCGATTTGAAAATCATCGCTGGCAAGTGGGGATTTCCCGCCCGGTGGCGCTGCACATCAACCGGCTCGATAGCCTGTTTCCGATGCAGAATATCGACATACAATGGTATGGCGCTTATCCCTACAGTGAGCGCCACCCGTTGACGCTGGCGCAGTTGGATCTTGATGTGCTGGACGGCCATTTGTCGCTGTCGCCGCTGCGCCTGCCCGCGCATGAAACGGCGATATTGCAGCTACAAGGTATCGATCTCAATGCGTTGATGGTTGGGTTAAAAGCGAAAAAGCTGTCGATGTCTGGCCGGGTAAGCGGCGTCTTGCCGTTGAATTTTAGTCATCCTGCGATGCTGGTTCAAAACGGTAAATTTACGAATGACACACCGCTGATCGTACAACTGGAACCGCAACTGGCCGACCAATTAGCGCGAAGCCGTGTCGCCGATGCCGCGGTGGTGGCGTGGTTGCGTTATATAGAGATTGGGCGCTCCTGGGCGACCATTGATCTCAGCCAGCGCGGCGACTTGTCGCTGGTATCGCACATTACCGGGTATAGCGTGATGGATGACCTGTCACGGCAAAACATTGTGCTCAATTACCGTCAGCAGGAGAATATTTTCCAGTTGTGGCACAGTCTGCGCTTTGGCGACAAGCTAAAGGCGTCGCTGGAGCAGCAGGTTGCTGAGTGATTCACTATCAGGAAGGGGGATAAAATGAAAACAGCCTGTGCTGCGATGGTTGCTGCGTTGTTGACTGGCTGCACCCCGCGCATTGAGATGGCGACGCCGAAAGAGCCGATCACCATCAACATGAATGTGCATATTGAGCATGATATTCGTATCCGTGCAGATAAAGAAACGGCGCAATTGCTGGATAAATCGAATAATCGTACCGGTGATCAGATACATAAAGAGGCGCTAACAGACAAGCAAGAAAATGTCGGGATGCAAGACAAAAAGCAGGACTAAAAACCGCCGTGCACCATGACACGAATACGTGTTGTCATGGTGCACGGCGGTGAGTATGAGGGGAATCAACGCGTAATAGTTACGCAGATGCCAGCTGAGACAGCTGTTCTTTAGCATCAGCCACCGCTTTCTGAGCCATATCCGGGCCGTAAGCGATACCTTCCGCAAACACAAATTCGACATCGGTGATGCCGATGAAGCCCAGCATCAGGCGCAGGTACGGTGCGACCACATCGCTCGCGGTATCTTTGTGGATACCGCCACGGCTGGTCAGTACCAGGGCGCGTTTGCCTTTCACCAGACCTTCCGGTCCTTGCTCGGTGTAGCGGAAGGTGACGCCAGCACGGGCGATAAAGTCGAAATAGTTCTTCAACTGGGTTGAAATGTTGAAGTTGTACATCGGGGCGGCCAGTACGATAACGTCGTGCGCCTGCAGTTCGGCGATCAGGGCGTCGGACAGCGCCAGCGCGTCCTGCTGACGTGGGGTCAGCGGTTTGTCGGAAGGGCGCATCGCGCCAACCAGCTCACCATCCAGTACGGGTACCGGCTGAGCGGCCAGGTCGCGCACGGTGATGGTATCAGCAGGGTGGGCTGCCTGCCAGGCGGCGGTAAAGTGGTCAGCCAACTGGTTGGATTGAGAGAAGTCAGCCAGAATACTTGATTTTAGAACGAGTACTTTGCTCATTGCCTATTCCTTGTTAAGTGTGCCAGAGCGATCATTATCGCTGCATGAACGCATCATAGACGGGTTACAGGCAATGGAATAGCGTAATATTTCGAGATCTTTGTTCGATTTTGTTGAATGAACATTGCCGATGCGTGATGCGCTACGACGGAATCCCGTTTGATGGCATATAGCCTGCGTCGTCAATGTGATACCATGCCCGCCTCGCTATTTATGCCAGTAAATAATCATTAGTCAGCGACGTATCGGGTTGCGTCCGCAACAAGCAGGGGCGCAGAGTGGTTGACAGAGTTCGCCCACTCATACCTGACATCAGACAGTAAGGAATGACACCGTGACATCACCTCTCCATGCGTTAGAACCCCAACTTGATGCGTTAATGCTGCGCGACCGGCAGCGTTTGCGCCGCCGCCTGCAAGGGGCGATGAAAGTGGGGAATCCGCAGGCGCAGGTTGCGATTGCGCAGGAAATTGGTCAGGAGATCGACGCGGCTCGTTTACGGGTGGAACAGCGCCGGGCGTCGTTGCCGGCTATTCGTTATCCGGAGGCGTTGCCGGTCAGCCAGAAACGTGAGGCGATCCTCACGGCTATTCGTGATCATCAGGTGGTGATCGTTGCCGGGGAAACCGGTTCAGGTAAAACCACGCAGTTGCCGAAGATGTGTCTGGAACTGGGGCGCGGGGTCACCGGTCTCATCGGCCATACTCAGCCACGCCGTCTGGCGGCTCGCAGTGTGGCGGACCGTATTGCTGAAGAATTGGAAACGCCGTTGGGCAGCACGGTGGGTTACAAGGTGCGGTTTAATGATCAGGTTGGCGACAACACCCTGGTTAAACTGATGACGGACGGTATTCTGCTGGCGGAGATTCAGCAGGACAGGCTGTTGATGCAGTACGACACGTTGATTATCGACGAGGCGCACGAGCGCAGTCTTAATATTGATTTTATTCTCGGTTACCTCAAACAGTTATTGCCCAGACGACCGGATCTCAAGGTCATCATCACCTCGGCCACCATCGACCCGCAGCGTTTTTCACGCCATTTCAGCAACGCGCCGATCATCGAGGTGTCCGGGCGTACTTACCCGGTGGAAGTCCGCTACCGGCCAGTGGTGGAAGAGGCGCAGGACAGTGACCGCGACCAGTTACAGGCGATTCTGGATGCAGTGGATGAACTGTGCCGCGAAGGGCCGGGCGATATTCTGGTGTTCATGAGCGGCGAGCGGGAAATCCGCGATACGGCTGATGCGCTGAGCAAGCAGGATTTACCGCATACCGAGATTTTGCCGTTGTATGCGCGGCTCTCCAGTCAGGAACAGAACCGGGTATTTCACTCCCACCATGGGCGGCGCATCGTGCTGGCCACCAACGTGGCGGAAACCTCGCTGACGGTGCCAGGTATTCGCTACGTCATTGACCCCGGTACTGCACGTATCAGCCGCTATAGCTATCGCACCAAGGTACAGCGGTTGCCGATTGAGCCGGTATCGCAGGCGTCTGCCAATCAGCGTAAAGGGCGTTGTGGCCGTGTGGCGGCAGGTATTTGTATCCGTCTCTATTCCGAGCAGGATTTTCTCTCCCGACCCGCGTTTACCGATCCGGAAATTTTGCGTACCAATCTGGCGTCGGTCATTTTGCAGATGACGGCGTTAGGGCTGGGCGACATCGCGGCGTTTCCGTTTGTCGAAGCGCCGGATAAGCGCAATATTCAGGATGGCGTGCGGCTGCTGGAGGAGTTAGGGGCGATTCAGACCAGCGACGACGGTCATTACCGGCTGACGCCGCAGGGGCGTCAGTTAGCACAGCTACCTGTTGACCCGCGGCTGGCACGGATGGTGCTGGAGGCACGCCAGACCAGTTGCGTACGTGAAGCGATGATTATTACCGCCGCGTTGTCGATTCAGGACCCGCGTGAACGTCCGACAGAGAAGAAGCAGGCGTCGGAAGAGAAGCATCGCCGTTTTGCCGACAAAGAGTCTGATTTTCTAGCGTTTGTCAAACTGTGGGATTACCTGCAAGAGCAGCAGAAGGCGCTGTCATCCAGCCAGTTTCGCAAGCTGTGTCGCAGTGATTACCTTAACTACCTACGGGTACGGGAATGGCAGGATATCTACACCCAACTGCGTCAGGTGGTAAAAGAACTGGGCTTCCCGGTCAACAGTGAACCAGCCGATTACCGTAGCTTGCACTGTGCGTTGCTGACCGGCTTGTTGTCTCATATTGGGCAAAAGGATGTTGAAAAGCAGGAATTCAGCGGCGCGCGTAACACCCGTTTCGCTATTTTCCCCGGCTCCGGTTTGTTTAAAAAGCCGCCAAAGTGGACGATGGTGGCGGAACTGGTAGAAACCAGCCGCCTGTGGGGGCGCATCGCTGCGCGTATCGAACCGGAATGGGTCGAGCCGCTGGCGCAGCATTTGATTAAGCGTAGTTATAGCGATCCGCACTGGGAGAAAGCGCAAGGCGCGGTAATGGCGCAAGAGAAGGTCACGCTGTATGGTCTGCCGGTGGTGGCGGCCCGCAAGGTGAACTACGGCGCTATCGACCCGGTGGTGTCGCGTGAGCTGTTTATCCGCCATGCGCTGGTGGAAGGCGACTGGCAAACCTCGCACGCTTTTTTCCGCGCCAATCAGAAATTGCGTTTGGAAGTGGAAGAGCTGGAGAACAAGTCCCGCCGTCGTGACATTCTGGTCGATGACGAAACGCTGTTTGCGTTTTACGACCAGCGCCTGCCTCACGATGTGGTATCAAGCCGTCATTTTGACAACTGGTGGAAACAGGCATCCAAAGCCAATCCGGAGTTGTTGAACTTCGAGAAGGCCATGCTGATTAAAGACGGGGCGGAGCGCGTCAGCGCTCTGGATTACCCGAACCACTGGCAGCAAGGCGAACTGCGTTTGCGGCTTACCTACCAGTTTGAGCCAGGGGCGGACGCGGACGGCGTGACCGTGCATATCCCGTTGCCGGTATTGAATCAGGTCAAAGAGGACGGATTCGAATGGCAGATACCAGGGCTGCGCCATGATCTGGTGGTGGCGTTGATCAAATCATTGCCAAAACCGATACGGCGCAACTTTGTTCCGGCACCCAACTACGCGCAAGCGTTTCTGGCGCGAGTCACGCCACTGGAGAAAGGGTTGCTGGAGGCGCTGGAGCGCGAGTTACGGCTGATGACCGGCGTCACGGTGGACCGTGAGGCGTGGCAGTGGGAGCAGGTGCCGGATCACCTGAAAATAACCTTCCGGGTGGTGGATGAGAAAAGCCGTACGCTGCGGGAAGGGAAGCAGCTGCGGGCGTTGAAAGATCAGTTGCAGGAGAAGGTGCAACAAACACTGTCGGCAGTGGCGGACGATGGCATTGAGCAGCGTGATCTGCATATCTGGAGCTTTGGCGATTTACCGGAGCGTTACGAGCAGAAACGTGGTGGCTACGCAGTAAAAGCCTACCCGGCGCTGGTGGATGAAAAAGACAGCGTGGCGATTCGTCTGTTCGATTCGCCGCACCAGCAACAACAGATGATGTGGCGTGGACAGCGCCGCCTGTTGCTGCTGAATATTCCGTCTCCCATTAAATATCTGCACGAAAAGCTGCCTAACAAGGCCAAACTGGGGTTGTATTTCAACCCGTACGGTAAGGTGCTGGAGCTGATCGACGATTGTATTGCCTGCGGCGTGGACAAACTGATGGCGCAAGCTGGTGGGCCGGTGTGGCAGGAAGCGGCTTTCCGCCAGCTGCACGAGCAGGTACGCGCGGAACTGAATGACACGGTGGTGGATATTGCCCGCCAGGTGGAGCAGATATTAACGGCGGTATTCAACATCAACAAACGGCTCAAGGGCCGGCTGGACATGGCACTGGCGCTGGCGCTGAGCGACATCAAAAGCCAAATGAGCGGACTGGTATTTCGCGGTTTTGTCACTGATAACGGCTGGCAGCGGTTGCCCGATGTGTTGCGTTATTTGCAGGCCATTGAACGCCGGCTGGATAAACTGGCGCAGGATATCCATCGTGATCGCGCCCAGATGCTAAAAGTAGAGCAGGTGCAACAGGCCTGGCAGCAGTGGCTGAACAAGCTGCCGCCGGAACGGCGCGACGATGATGACGTGAAAGCGATTCGCTGGATGATCGAGGAACTGAGGGTCAGCTATTTCGCCCAGCAACTGGGCACACCTTATCCGGTTTCTGATAAACGCATTTTGCAGGCGATGGCGCAGATTGACGGATAAACGGCTGGCGCCGGGTGTTGCTACATTGCGGTACTCATGAGGTGATCCGTTGCTGTGCTCCCCCTTGTCCGACGCGGATGTGGCGTCGGACAAGGGGGATTCTTGTGGTTGTTATAGGGTTGCTATCTGGCTGTCAGCAGTCTTCTATGATCAGATAAGCCGCGTTTACCGGGCCGTGCACGCCCACCACCTTGATGAGTTCAATGTCGGCGGTAGAACTGGGACCACCGATCAGATTGATACAGGAAGGCATCCGTGTACCTTGCCGAGCTATCTGATGCAGTTGACGCGCCAGTTGCGCCACACGCGGCAAAATAGTGCTTTTGCGCAGCACAAAAATGGATGATTCCGGCAGCAAGCTTACCGAGCGGCCACAGTCTGGCGAGGAAAACAGGACCACGCCGCCGGACTCGGTTAAGCCATGTTCTGCATATATCACGCCCACTTTAGCCCGCTCGGCTACCTGAATATTTTCCTCGCCGCGCGCCGGGTTCCAGACAACCGCGCCGCAGGCTTCCTGCAACCGGGCGGTGATACCCAATGCTGCCAGCCGGTCATCGCTGCTGATAAGCACAGGCTCGCGCCCATAGCGTTCGCACAAACGCCATGTCGCTTCAGGCGCATCGGCTTCGGTGGTCAATTCACAGTGCGCCAGCATGACATTGGTGGCGCATTCAATGAAGGCATCGCAGCGTTGCTGGGCGTCAAGTTCAGTCAGCCGGGTATGGGCATAATCGTTGGCCGGAACGGGCGGTGGAGAGGGAATATGGCGAACATCCCGACCAAGTGCTTTGGCGATGTCAGCTAAGAATTGCTCTCTGTGATTCATCATTGATTTCCCCGCGCTTTGTGTTTTTTAAACCAGGAGCGGAAACTTTCGCCGTCGGCTTGCGGCAAGTCACGTGCTGCTGTCCATTCGCTGATCGCCCCGATATTGATCGGTATTTTTCCGTCTCTGATGAACCATCTGGCGGCCTGGGCGCCTGCTATCATGCCGACTTTCCATAATCGCGGATGGCTGTTGGCATACGCGAACAGTTTAATGGCGCTCTGCTCGCTTTTGGGCGTGAGACCACCTTCTGCCATGACTCGCCGGTGTTTCAGGATCAGTTTCGATAACGGGATTTTTACCGGGCATACGCTGTCGCAGGCGGTACACAGCGAACAGGCATAAGGCAGATCTTTAAAATCATCATAACCGCCCAGCAGGGGAGAGATGACCGCGCCGATAGGACCGGGGTAGATGGAGCCGTAGCCGTGACCGCCGATATGGCGGTAGGCCGGGCAGGTATTCATACAGGCACCGCAACGAATGCAGCGCAATATGTCCTGAAACGGAGAGCCGAGTACGGTGGACCGACCATTATCGACAATCACCAGATGAAACTCTTCCGGGCCATCGATATCACCCGTTTCGCGGGGACCGGTAAGCCAGGTGTTGTAACCGGTCAGGCGTGCGCCGACAGCGCTGCGGGCCAGCATGGTGATGAGCACGTCTACCTCTTCAAACGTCGGGGCGATACGCTCCATTCCCATGACTGCGATATGTGTTTTCGGCAGCGTGGTACACATGCGACCGTTGCCTTCATTGGTCACCAGACAAACCGAGCCGGTTTCCGCTACGGCGAAGTTACAGCCGGTGACACCCACTTCGGCGCTCAGGAAATCCTGACGGATCTTTTGGCGGATGAACAGTGTCATGGCTTCAGGGGTTTCCGGCCCGTCATAACCCAGTTTTTCGCGCAATACCCGTTGAATCTGATAGCGATCTTTATGAATGGCCGGTACGACAATATGCGAGGGTGGGTCGCCGTCAAGTTGCAGAATGTATTCGCCAAGGTCGGTTTCAATCACCTGGATGCCGGCTTCCTGCAACACATGGTTCATGCCGATCTCTTCAGTTACCATCGATTTGGATTTGACCACCTTTTTGGCCTGCTTCGAGCGGGCGACGTGCAGGATATAATCGGTGGCGTCCTCTTTGGTTTTGGCGAAAAAAACGTGGCCGCCATTGGCGCTGACACGTTCTGAGAGCTGGTAGAGATAGGCATCCAGATTTGCCAGCACATGTTCGCGGATTTGGCTTGCGCGTTCACGCCACGCTTCCCAATGCCCCAACTCGTCCACCATTTTCTGGCGGTTAGCGCCAATGCGTTGCTGCGCATTAGCAACCGCGTTACGCATAATGGTGTCGTCGATCTGCTGCTTGATGCGTTCTTTGAAAGCCACATCGCTGGTTTTTAAATACATGGCAGCCCTCCTCAGCGGCTCATCAACACTTCGGCAATATGCATGACTTTGACGGGGCGCCCCTCGCGTTGCAGGCGTCCACCGATATTGAGCAGACAACTGACATCAGCGCCGATGAGATAATCCGGCTGGGCATCCATAATATGGCTGACTTTCTCTTTCACCATTTCACCGGAAATTTCCGCCATTTTTACCGAGAACGTGCCGCCGAAACCGCAGCAGGTTTCTGGCGCCTGAAACGGCAGCAGCGTCAGGCCATCTACTTGTTTCAGCAGTGCCAGCGGTTCTTCTTTCACGCCCATTTTGCGAAACAGGCTACAGGACGGGTGATAAACCGCCTTGCCGGGTAAACGCGCGCCGACATCGACGACGCCCAGCGTATTGACGACAAACGAGGTCAGGTCGTACATACGTGCGGCGACCTTCCCGGCGCGTTGCGCCCACTCCGGTTCGTCAGCAAGCCAGGTGGGGTAGCTTTTGATGGCGTAGGTGCAGGAACCCGCCGGAGAGATGATCGGATCATCGTTTTCCTCCAGCGCCATAATCAGGTTTTTGATCCCAGGAATCGCATCGTTAACATAACCGCTGTTGAGTGCGGGTTGACTACAACAGCCTTGTTTTTCAGGAAAATGCACCTGACAGCCTAAGTGCTCCAGCAGCAAGACGGAATCACGCGCCATACGCGATTTAAGTGCATCGCCTATGCAGGTCACAAAAAAATTAACATTCACGACACCCCTCCAGTACCGTAGATACGGTTGTTTTTATGATAAGACGTTATGCGCGGCGATTATTTTTCAAGGCATAAGTCAGGCCATAAACAGGTAATAAAACAGTCCTACCTTTAAGCCGAGAATGACGATGTAGGCGGTGCAGTATTTCAGCGTACCGGCCATGATGGCGCTGCCTTGCCCATCCATCCTGGTTGCGGATACCGCAATGGCGATACTCTGCGGGGAAATCATTTTCCCGCCGGTTGCTCCGGATGTGTTGGCTGCCGCCAGCCAGATCGGGTCGATATGGAGTTTTTCCGCCGCTACCGTTTGTAGTTTTCCGAACAGGACGTTCGAGTTGGTATCACTTCCGGTGACGAAGGTGCCCAGCGCGCCGATGATGGGGGCGATAAACACATAAGCGCCGCCCGTTACGTTCACCATGGTTTGCGCCAGCGTGGCGATTAATCCGCTGACATCCATGATGGTCGCCATTGCCACGATGGTGGTAATGGCGATGATGGAGTTTTTCAGCTGCTTAATCGTGGCAGCCAGTACGCGCAGCATCTTTCCCAACGATGCGCCCTGAATAAAGCCGCCCAGCAAGGTGGCAATAATGATCAGAACGCCCGGTGTGGCAATCCAGTCGATTTTCAGCGTCAGGGCTTTCCCTTCCGGCAAGGGGAAATTCAGCGTTGACGTAATATGCGAAACGACTTGTTTTATGCCTGGGAATAACGGTGAACAGAGCAGAATGAACGTAAAAATAAGAATATAAATAGAGCAGGCTTGCAGTAAATCACGGCCAGAAGGCAGGACGTTCGATGGTTTGTTATTCTGAATAGTATACTGTGGATCGGTTTTTCCCTTACGTGCTCGCCCCATTGCAGCCACCGCGATGAGACTGACAAGGCTGCCTGCAAAGGCAGGAAGTTCCGCACCAAGATGAATGGCGACGAAATACTGCGGAATCAGTGTGGTAATCCCACATACCAGGGTAATACCCACGACTCCCCGAATCGCTTTCACACCGCCACCGATGATGGCGATAATCACAAAAGGCAGCAGGATGTTAAACAGCGCCAGTTGCAGAATAATCGTGCCGCTCAGCGTCGTCACCGGCAGGTGTACCTGTTCAGCCAAAATTGACACCGGAATACCGACAGCGCCAAACGCGGTGGGGACGGTGTTCGCCACCAGAGACGCGATGGCTGCTTTCAGCGGGTTAAAACCAAGCGCGATCAGAATACCGATGGGAATAGCAACGGCAGTGCCATAACCGGCGGCTGCTTCAAGGAAGCCGCCAAAGCACCAGGAAATCAGCAGCACCTGAATGCGTGTGTCATCGCTGATACTGGCCAGCACATCACGCAGTATCTCCATGCTGCGTGTCTCCAGCATCAGGTTATAGCTGTAAATCGCGCCCAGTATCACGATGATAATCGGCCATAATCCCTTGATTACCCCATAGCCTATTGCCGAACTCAGTGTTTGCAGCGGTGTATGCCAGACGATGACGCTCAGGATGGCGGTGATAACCAGTGTGATCAGAACGGAGTGGTGAATTGGCATTTTGATTTTCAAAATCAAAATGATCATTATCAGGAGTGGTAAAACGCCGAGTGAGAACTGCAAGTAATCGTACATAATGCTCCCTCAAAAAATAATGTAAATTATTGATATCCCTTTGATAGTGTTTGGTTATAGAGAGATGAAGCGGTCTGGTCAGGTAGCTGGATCGCTTCATTGAAAGATAAGTTGCCACTTATCGGTAAAAGGTGTAACGGTGTGACATTAAGGGATTCATGATTGTTAAAATCATGAACAATCTTTGGGGCGCAAAAGCAGGAAGGGATATCAGGCTCAGACAGCGCAGCACGGGGGCGTGCGTGTATTAGGGGATGACCTTCTGAGCGGGGGAGCGGGCATGACGTGCCGGCATTTCATCTGAAAATGCCGGCAGGAAAAATCAGCGCGTTGCTTTAGCCAGCGTTTCCAGTTGCTGGCGGATGGCGGTGACTGCCACGGCGCGGTTATCGGCCAGTTGGCGGTTGCTGGCATCAGGGGCAGAGCTTTGAATGCCCACCAGCACCCAGTTACCGGCAGTCTTCAACATCAGCGGTGAACCGCTGTCGCCTGGCAAGGTATCACAGCGGTGGGCCATCACTGATTTATGCACCCAACCGGTAATCAAACAATCCTGATGGCGGTACAACGTATCCTGATGATCTTCGGGGTAGCCAGCCTGAGTGACTTTCTGTTGTGCCGCCTCCAGCGCGGCTTTCAGTTCTTCCTGCGTTCCCTGCCAGACTGACAACGGGCGGATGCCCGGCGGGGTTTCTTTGAGGCGAATCAGTGCGAAGTCCCATGGCGCGGCAGCGGGGGGCACGATCCAACCGTCACCGTCTGCTTTTAGCATTTTGGCTAATTTCTTATTAGTCAGTGCTTCAATTTTATCGGTTTCGTAGCGCCAGCCGTTTTCTGTTGCCAGAAAGCGCAGTGCGACCGGTTTATCCGGCACGCCGGGCGGAGCTACCACACAATGACCCGCGGTCAACGCCAGATGCGGCGAAATAAGCGTTGCGGTGCAGAGGTTGCCGCTGGCGGTTTCCAACTGTCCAATTGCCTGCCACGGCCATTGGGCGGTATCCGGCACGATGTCACGATCATCATGATTAAAGAACAGAATCTGTTTTTGTTGCTCCGTCGTGTCTGATAGAGACGGGGTGTCATCGGCCCACACGGAAGACGTGAGCACGCTTAATGAACATAACAACCAGGCTGATAGGCGCATGTCATGAATGACCTTTAAAGATGAAATTCAGCGTATTAACAGTTATCAATACACTATAAATAGTGTTGCCGGAATAGGCAGGAAACGGAAACTGGGTTGGTCTGGCGAATTCAGACGACTCAGTCTGAGCACGTAGGTGAGAGTGAAACAGGCTACAGGAAAAACACCACAATGACCAACGCGCAAATAAGCAGGAAGGACAACATAATTTCGAATGAGTAACGCCGCAGCATTATCTGGTCCCCCATGAAACAAACACCCGGCGAACCGGGTGTTTGATAACGCTATTGTCATGACGATAGATGCAGAATCAAGTCTTTACTAACGGTACTCATGACTATCAACAATTACTTTGGTGAATTAAGCAGCCGGAGCGGTTTTAGCTTTTTTCACTTTTTTGTGTTTTTTAGCAGCCTGGGCTTTTTGAGCCGGAGCGGGTTTCTTCTTAGCTACTTTTTTAGCGGCCTGT
>NZ_JAAVXH010000032.1:0-474 GCF_012273755.1 Dickeya sp. CFBP 2040 | reverse complement strand
CCGACTTCACGCCCGCACGCCTTTTCGATGCGCACCAGGTGGTGCTCCAGTTCATCGACATCCGCGGTGGAATCGGTTTTCGGCAGACGAATCACATCCACCCCGCCCCGCACCGCCGCTTCCAGATCCTTCAGACCGAACGGGGTGTTGAGCTGGTTGATGCGCACCACGGTTTCAATGTCCCGGTACATCGGGTGCTGCAGCGCATGGTACACCAGCAGCCGCGCGGTATCTTTCTCGCGCAGCGACACCGCATCCTCCAGGTCGAACATGATGGAGTCAGGCCGGTAGATAAAGGCGTTGGACAGCATGGCGGCATTCGCGCCCGGCAGGAACAACATGCTGCGGCGCAGTTTTTTCGGCTGAGTCGTGGCGCTCATTACAGTTTCTCCCAGTCAATCTCGTCAACACCGGCGGCCCGCAGCACCGCACTCTGTACCCGCGCGCGGATCACGCAGTCCAGCGCGCCCTTGT
>NZ_JAAVXH010000031.1:0-600 GCF_012273755.1 Dickeya sp. CFBP 2040 | reverse complement strand
TTGGCTCTATTCCATTCAGGAGTTTGTGTTGTTAATTTTCTAAATTATTAGGGAGGTTTAGAGCATTTAAAAGATGGTAAGTAGAATCTTCAATAATTGGTGAGGAAAATAATAAACTATTTTCGTATCCAAACATATCGATAGATATTTCCCTAAATAAAGTCGTTAAGTCAAAAAGTAAATTCGATATATTATTTGGGGTTATATTTATATCATAATATAAAGAATTCCTGTCAACATTAGCCTCCCTGTGTGCGATTAGCTTGTTTCTTATTTCTTTAATTCCTTTGACTAATTTTTTGTGTTTTTTTAATCGATTGTCTATTTTTTCAATAATTTGATACTGATTGTTTTTTTCTAATATTTCCTTAAAGTGTCTAATCGAATAAATTTTCGGTTTTTTATCTGATGTGTTCTCGAAAAAACAGGCTATCTCAATAAACATCAATTTATACATACCACTAATTGTTGTTATGAAAAAATGTTTATATAGATTATTCTGAGTGGTTTCTTGCAATGCGTGATAATTTATTTTCCCTTCAACACTAATAGATAAAGCTTTATACACTTGAAAGAAAGCTTTAGCTGAAGTTAAGTTGT
>NZ_JAAVXH010000030.1:0-115571 GCF_012273755.1 Dickeya sp. CFBP 2040 | reverse complement strand
TGATGCCATGCTCCCGACATAATTCAGGAACCGGTGTACCCGCCTCAGCCTGTTTGAGAATGGCGATGATCTGACTGTCAGTAAAACGTGATCGCTTCATAGAAATCCCCCTGCATTCCGGTTAGGAGAAAATTCTACTTATGCATGCACTGGTTTTTCGGGGGGATTACCACCTGACTCATCAAGGGGATAGCGCGACCATCACAGACAAGACTTGCACGCAGGACATGAAAAGCCTGCGAGGGATAGCCACTCCAGTCGACGGCAATAACACACCACGGCATGTTTTTGGTCATCATGGCCGTAATCTGATTAAATATTTTCGGGATATCGTTATAAAGCGCCGTGTTGCCTAAAAGGCGGTCAACCCGTTTTATTTTATCTTTCACGCGAGCAGCACCGGGCAAATAACGCCCGATGCTGGTGAGCGAAAGCGTCGCACCGTTTATCAACGCCGTGGTTGAATCAATAAGCGCATGTTGTCGATATTGATGCGTTGAAGCTAAAGCGTTACGGAAAAAAGTCTGGCATACTTTACGGACAGGCATAGAGGTGATCTCATTGAATTTTTTGGCGAAAATCAGTAGATCATAAAACTCTATGCCTGTCTTGTTTTCTGGGGATTCGTCAGCCCTAAGACCCCGAAAGCTGAAATAGCGCTGGCAAAGTCAAGATGGGAGGAATTGAAAGATGGCAGTTAAAGGTATCCGATTTTCTGATGTTAAAGCGAAAGCGCTTTCTCATCCTGAAGTTAAAAAAGCATATGAGGACGAAACTCAAGAAGAAGAGCTTCGCGCTGTTCTGATCGAAATGAAGTCCAGGTCAGGTCTGACAAGTACAGAGATCGCCGCTCGCATGGGTGTGAGCCAACCCGCCGTAAGCCGCCTTGAGAGAAATGTTTCCAGTGCCAGTATCTCAACCTTACAACGTTATGCCGCTGCTTGCGGGATGCAGCTTAAGCTGTCACTGGGTTAAGATTAGAGTGGCATTCACACGCCGGATTTTGAGCTGGCGCGCCGACTGGCTGCTGTGCTGCATGTTCCTGCCTGTTATTTTTATACGGTAGAAGATGATTTGGCAGAAATGATCCTGTCGTTTTACGACACGAAGGAAAATCCATCTTCATAGTGCCACGGAGCGCCCGTCCCCTCCCAAAAAGGGGCGGGTGCGGTGCCAGACGCTATCATGATTGGCAGACCATAAGATCTGGTCGCGACTAATAACGTTAATTAATTGGCTTTCGACTAATAGTGATGGGAAATGACGCCATTTATTTTAAATCAGCATGCTTAAATGTTTGCTCGCCAGCCTGGCTATTTGTCATTTTTAGCATGTTACTCTCTTCTTTATCAGTGATTAAGGCGTTACATAAATCCTCTTTATTTTGATAAAAATTTATTACCATAACGATAATAATAAGGTGTGTTCCTGTATTTCTGACGGGACAAAACCCCAGTATTGGTAGAACGCTTTTGCCTCATCAGATAACGCATGTACCAATAACGCTTTGTTGCCTACCTGCTGCGCTACATTGCGGGAGCGGAGTACCGCATCTTTCAGAAGCCCGGCACCGATCCCCATACGTTGATAACGTTCATCAACGGCTAATCGGCCAAGTACCAGAACAGGAATGGGGTCAGGCATATTGCGCCGGAATGCGCCCGGCGCAACCTGACGTTGGATGCTACCCGACGCGAGGGCATAGAACCCCACCACACGCTGTGTACCGGCTTCACACACCACGAAGGTGCGTGAAGCGCCCAGCGTCTGATTTTTTAACGCCTTGCGTTTCAGCCATTCATTCAATGACGGCTCTGAACAATGAAAATCCACAACTGCATGTTGAGGCAGCAATAATTCCGGTGCCGTTATTCCCACGGAGATTTCCTGTTCAGTAATGCATTCACACGCGGATTATCTGTGACAGGCGATTCCAGCACCTGAATGAAAGCATCATATTGTTCATCATTGACCAGAAACAGCCGTTGATCCAACAACACATCTTCAGCCTCACGGCAGGCAGCATCAAGGATAAACTCTGTTCTTGATTTCGACAGCAATTTAGCAGCGACATCAATCAGCTCCCGCTGTGATGCTTTTGCACGAATATTAATCGGCATTTCTTTTGTCTCTGTTCGCATCGTGACCTCTCTGTGTAGCGAATAGCTATACATCCAGTATAGTGAACGGTACAGCAAATAGCCACACGCCATTCATGAACAACATTTTCGTCATCGCTGGGTTGGGTTAGGATCTGTTGCCCGGAATCGAACCGGAACGGATAAGAATTAATCTTATTGATAAAATGACGTGATATAGCTCATTGAAAACATGGGCTAAAAATGAGGTGGGGGCATAAAAGGGGGCACCTAAATTAGATTGGTGAGTATTAAATTTTATTATTCAATTAATTACATCATTTTGCGTGTCCGGCCTTCCCAACAGTATATAAATAGACGTCAACCGACGTCTTTTTTTATGCCTGAAATCCAGTATTTACCCGCCTTTCCCGCTATATTCATTCTCTCAGGGTCAACCGACATCCATGTACATCTACCAACAGTTGTTGGTACAGATGATGGTATTTTCGGTTCGATAATGCTTGTACCAACGGGGAGGGGATAAGTATGGCGCTCACTGATATCAAAGTCAGAACAGCCAAGCCTTCGGATAAGCAATACAAGCTGACCGATGGCAATGGTATGCATCTGCTGGTTCATCCCAATGGCTCAAAGTATTGGCGCTTACAGTACCGTTTTGGCGGCAAACAGAAGATGCTGGCACTGGGGGTTTATCCTGATGTCTCTCTGGCTGATGCCAGAGCACGCCGTGATGAAGCGCGGAAGTTATTGGCAAACGGCACTGACCCCGGCGACAAAAAGAAATCCGATAAGGTTGAACAAAGCGAAGCGTTAACCTTTAAAGAGGTGGCAATAGAATGGCACGCCACCAATAAAAAATGGTCGCAGGAGCACAGCCATCGAGTGCTGAAAAGTCTGGAAGATAACCTTTTCCCGGCAATAGGCAAACGCAACATCGCCGAGCTTAAAACCCGTGACCTGCTAGCGCCTATCAAGGCGGTGGAGCAGTCAGGCCGCCTTGAAGTCGCCTCACGGCTCCAGCAACGCACAACCGCGATAATGCGCTACGCCGTGCAAAGCGGATTAATCGACTACAACCCGGCGCAGGAAATGGCAGGGGCGGTGGCGTCCAGCAATCGGCAGCATCGCCCGGCACTGGATCTTAAGCGCACGCCCGAACTGCTCCGGCGTATCGATAACTACACCGGCAGGCCATTAACCCGTCTGGCGGTCGAACTGACGTTATTGATTTTTATCCGCTCCAGCGAACTGCGCTTTGCACGCTGGTCAGAGATAGATTTTGATACCGCCATGTGGACGATTCCCCCGGAACGCGAACCCATCGACGGTGTAAAACACTCTCATCGCGGCTCAAAAATGCGCACTCCGCACCTGGTGCCGCTTTCCCGGCAGGCGCTGGCGACGTTGAAGCAAATCCAGCAATTTAGCGGCGACCATGAGCTTATCTTTATTGGCGACCACGACCCGCGTAAACCCATGAGTGAGAACACGGTGAACAAAGCGCTGCGAGTGATGGGGTATGACACCAAGGTTGAAGTCTGCGGCCACGGTTTCAGAACGATGGCCTGTAGCTCGCTTATCGAGTCGGGCTTATGGCCGCGTGACGCAGTAGAACGCCAGATGAGCCATATGGAGCGTAACTCGGTACGAGCGGCCTACATCCACAAAGCCGAGCACCTGGACGAACGCAAACTGATGCTGCAATGGTGGGCGGATTTCCTCGATGCGAACCGGGAGAAGGCGGTGAGTGCGTTTGATTTTGGGAAGTTGGCGGCTGGGTGATCAGGACAAGCTCCTGCCTGATAGTCTTCCCGTAACGCCCTGCGAGCCGGGGCGTACACAAAATATGCAACTATCCTCCGAAGCCGACCTCAATGCGTTTTCCCGTATGCTGACGAAGTTAACCGTCGAAACCGCGCTCAATGCAGAACTGACTGAGCATCTCGGGCACGAAAAAAATGCCCCTAAATCAGGCTCTAATACCCGAAATGGTTACTCGTCTAAAACCGTGTTATGCGACGACGGTGAGATTGAACTGAGCACGCCACGTGACCGCGAAAACACCTTCGAGCCGCAACTGATAAAGAAAAATCAGACGCGTATCACGCAGATGGACAGCCAGATTTTGTCCCTGTACGCCAAAGGCATGACCACGCGGGAAATCGTTTCTACATTCAAAGAGATGTACGATGCGGATGTGTCGCCCACGCTGATATCTAAAGTCACCGATGCGGTTAAAGAACAGGTGACAGAATGGCAAAATCGTCCACTAAATTCGCTGTATCCCATTGTTTACCTTGATTGTATTGTGGTGAAGGTTCGTCACAGTGGCAGCGTCATTAACAAAGCGGTGTTTCTCGCACTGGGCATCAACACAGAAGGCCAGAAAGAGCTGCTGGGTATGTGGCTGGCCGAAAATGAGGGCGCGAAGTTCTGGTTGAGCGTACTCACAGAGCTGAAAAACCGGGGGCTTCAGGATATCCTGATTGCCTGCGTGGACGGTCTGAAGGGCTTCCCGGAGGCCATTAACAGCGTCTATCCGCAGACACATATCCAGCTGTGCATCATCCACATAGTGCGCAACAGCCTGAAATACGTCTCGTGGAAGGATTACAAGGGTGTCACCAGCGGGCTGAAAGCGGTGTATCAGGCCCCAACCGAGGAAGCAGCGTTGATGGCGCTGGACAAGTTCTCCGACATCTGGGATGAGAAATACCCCCAAATCAGCAAAAGCTGGCGTGCGCACTGGGAAAATCTCAATACATTCTTTGGCTACCCGCCGGATATCCGCAAGGCTATCTACACCACCAATGCCATCGAATCGCTGAACAGTGTGATTCGCCAGTCGATAAAGAAACGCAAAGTATTCCCGACAGATGATTCGGTACGGAAAGTGATTTATCTGGCGATACAGTCGGCCTTGAAAAAATGGAGTATGCCGATCCAGAACTGGCGACTGGCGATGAGCCGTTTTATTATCGAGTTCGGTGATCGCCTGAGCGATCACCTTTAATACGGTGGCAATTACACAGAATTATTTACAGGGTCCCTTTAATGGGTGGCAGTTATCAAGAATTGTTTACAGAGTCTTTTATAATTATATTAAATGCAGATTGTTGATAAGTACATTTTTTGAGAAAACATTTTTATTGACACCAAACATAATGTCGAATTCTTTATTTTTTCTTTTTCTTTCACTGTTTATTTTTGTGCGTGCATCTTTCTTGAAGTTCATCGGCGTCTGGTTATACGCGAGGCTGAAGCTTCTCGAAAAATGTGGTAGAGATGAAAATCCACATGCGCAACTGATTTCCGTTAAGGACCAGTGGGGAGCCAGGTCGATAAATTCTTTAGCTAATGCAAGTCTCACTTTCCACAACCATTTTATGGGTGTAGTACCATAAAAAAGATTGAAAATACGGCAAATATCAAAGCGTGTCTTTCCTGATATCTCTTCCAGATCTTCTAACAAAATGTCTTCTGAAATATTCTCGATTATGTAGTGAATCACTTTCATAATGCAATGCGTTTTCTCAGCTTTGGCCTGCTTTCCATATATTTTCAGATGCCTCTCTTCGAGATCATCCATTATTTTTTTAGTGAACTCCTCTTTTTCTACGTCAGTTAATTTACGTTCTAACATACACACTCCTTATGCTATCGGTGATTTTTTGATAATGAAATTACGCGGTCTGTGTCTTGTAATTTAACTAGCAATCGCTGTGCCAATGTTTTTTAATAAATTAACAGATTGAAATTTATGATTATTTTGGCGATATCCCAAATTAGGGATGTGTGATTTCCCGATTTTGGGACGTGCGATTTTGAAAGGTTGGAATATCATCCCAATAATGGGATTTTAGCCGGGAAGCCTTGTCAGGACTAAAGCCTGGCGCGATAGCTGCTGCATGAAACGCAGCGTCATTCCATAAACGGGATCGACAACGTTGCGCTGATCAACATCTTGGATTTGTGATTTAGTTAATTTATTGATTTTAATTGTTTTTTATTTCAATTGGTGTGTTGGCACAATATCTGCATAGATCTGGCTGCATTCTTAAGGGGAATAACAATGGATATTTCATTAGTACAAACAGGAAACAGAATTCGCTTTAAAAAATACGCTAAGCCGTTTGCTGTGGTTATGGGGCTGGTTGTGGCGCTTGCTGTGATCTACAACTTCAAATTTTCACCTTATAAAGTCCCACTCAGCAGCCTTTCAGTCGCTGAAGTGAAATTCGGTAATTTTTCTGTTGAGGTAAGGGGCAATGGCGTCCTTCTTCCTCAGGATATCAACTGGGTGTCGGCCAGTGTAGATGCACGGGTTGAGGAAGTGATTTATAAGGCAGGGGCGCGGGTCAAAAAAGGGGATCTGTTAGTCAGGATGAGCAACCCTACTGTTGAACAACAATATCAGGAAAATAAACTGGGGTATGATGCTTTACGCGCTGAAATCGATGCTAAAAACGCAGAACTAAAAAACAAAGTGTTAAATCAGGAAGCTGTTCTTTTGGATGCCGGGTCGCGCCTGCTGGCATCAGAAGCCCGCTTAAAAGCTCAGAAAAAATATATTCTGGCAGTACCGATGCTGGAATATGAAACCACCCGTATTAATACCGAACAATATCGTCATCAGGTTGCATTTGAAGAAAAGCGATTGGCCACGCTTAAGCAAAGTGTTGAGGCCGATATTAAAGCAAACCAAATGCGTCTGAATAAATCTGCTTCTCTGGTTGCGTTATATAAACAGGAAGTGGAATCTCTTAATGTGACGTCTCCCATTGATGGGGTTTTGCAGGATGTTGCGGTTCAGGCCGGTCAGCGGATCACCACTGGCAGTAATATCGCGCGTTTAGCCAAAGAAAAGGATCTCTACGCTGAATTAAAAGTCCCAGAACTGCAGTCTAGAGATTTAACGGTTGGTCAGCCTGTTACTATTAATACGGGGCGCAGCAAATTCGAAGGGCAGGTATCAAGGGTTGATCCGGCGGTCGTCAATGGTACGGTAAAAGTTGATGTTGCCTTCACCGGGCCTTTGCCTCAGGAAGCCCGCCCAGACCTGAGCGTTGATGGTCTGATTGGGGTGACAAAAATAGAAAAGACGCTGTTTGTAGAAAGACCGCCTTATGCGCAAAACAATTTACCTTCCACACTCTATGTAATTGATAAAAAAGATAAGATTGCGACCAAAATGAAAGTGAATTTTGGCCAGGGGTCCGCTGACTTTATTCAGGTTACCAGCGGATTACGCGCGGGCGATCAAATAATTTTAAGCGACAGTTCCGCATGGCAGGGCGCAGACAAGATAGAAATAACGGAATGAAATTGCAAAACTCACACGTCAACATAAACGGTAATTTGATGGAGACCAGAACAATGGAACCTTTGGTAGAACTGACAGATATTAATAAGATTTTTCTTACTGATGAAATTGAAACCCATGCTTTAAGCAAGATCAGTTTTACCATTTCCAAAGGCGAGTATGTCTCGATCTCTGGTCCATCAGGATGTGGAAAATCAACGCTCTTGTCGATTTTAGGCCTGCTGGATGTTGCTTCATCCGGGATATACAAGTTGGCCGGGCACAATGTTGTCAATATTTCCAAGCAGCAGCGTGCGCAGGTGCGTAATCGAGATATTGGTTTTATTTTTCAGTCATTTAATCTTATCAGCGATTTGACCATTGAAGAGAATGTGGCGCTTCCCCTGACCTACCGCAACGATATCAGTAAAAGTGAAAGAATAAATCGGGTCAATGATGCGCTGGCGAAGGTCAATATGTCTCATCGCGCACGCCACTATCCATCCCAGCTTTCAGGCGGCCAGCAGCAGCGTGTCGCGGTGGCGCGTGCTATCGTCGGCTCGCCATCTATTCTGTTAGCGGATGAACCTACTGGTAACCTTGACTCGCAAAATGCTGAAGCGGTGATGGATATATTGGATGGCTTGCATCGTGATGGCGCCACCATCTGTATGGTGACGCATGATCCTCGCTCTGCATTGCGGGCGCAGCGGAGCATCGTGCTCTCTGATGGTCAGATTGTCGGGGATGGTTTGCTGAACCGAGAATTAACTTTGATAAAGGAAGCCTGAGATGCTGTTTGATATCCGATATGCGTTAAGGCTTTTGCTGAAGAGCCCCGGTTTCTCAGCGATGACTGTCTTGATTATGTCATGCGGCCTTGCTCTGACGCTTTATATGGTGTCGGTCATCAACACGATTATGTTTTCGCCGCTACCCTATGCGAACGGCAAGAATATGGTGTTACTCAACGCCATCGTAAATGGTGCCAGCCTGAGCGATTCTGGCCTCAATTATCTGGACTATGAGGATATTAAGGCCCGCAATACCACGTTGGAAAACGTTGGTTACTTCCTGGGGGAACGCGCGGACATCAGTGACGGCAACAAGGCCGTTTCTTATATGGCGATACGCAGTACCGAAGACCTGTTTTCCTACACGGGTGTGCAACCTATTAAAGGACGATCCTTCAATCAAGGGGATACTGAACCCGGCGCTGAGCCTGTTGCCGTGATTGGCTATAACATGTGGCAAAACTATTTCGCCGGGAATGCCTCCATTGTAGGGCTAAGCGTTATGGTTAACGGCGTCAGAACCCGCATTATCGGCGTGATGCCTGAAAATTTCGCCTTTCCATTCTTCCACGATCTCTGGCTGCCTTCACAACTGAAAGCATCACAATTTTTAACGCGTAAAGATGCACCTGAGGTTTCGGTATATGCTCGTCTTAAGCCCGGCATTTCTGCGAATGAGGCTAATAATGATCTGAGAGGGGTGATGCAAGATCTGGCGGCTCGCTACCCGGAAACCAATAAAGGGCTGTCAGCCCAGGTCCTCACTTTTCAGGAGAACTTCATGGGCGAAGAGACGATGCCTATTTTCATCGTCATGTTAATCGCCGTTGCGTTTGTGCTGATCCTCGCCTGCTGTAATGTGGGCAACCTTCTGCTTGCACGAACCACAGAGCGTGCAAAAGAGATAGCTATCCGCGTCGCCCTGGGGTCGCCGGCAGCAAGATTAGTCATGCAAATGATGTGGGAGAGTCTGTTTATCTGCGTACTCTCTGGCATTATCGCCATCCTGCTTGCTGGCTGGGGGCTTGAAATTACCAACAGCCTGCTCCCAGGATTCGTGCCTAACAAGATCCCTTTCTGGTGGCACCTGAACCTGGATGGCAACACGGTTATACTGGCCTTGATTCTGGTGGCATTAACCGCCGTGACAACGAGTGCGCTTCCGGCCTGGAAGATCACCCACGGCAACTTTAATGATGTGCTCAGGGATGGGACTCGCGGAGCGCAAAGCCGCAGCGCTGGCCGTATATCCCGCATTCTTGTGACGTTTGAAGTGGGGTTGTCCTGTTCAATTCTGTGTATCAGCGCGCTGTTAGGCGTGTTGGTTTATCAGGCGACGCGTGCAGATTATGGCGTAAGTACCCAAGATTATTTGACCGGGCAAATTAATCTGAATGCCACGCAATATCCGAATGAACAAAGCCGGGTGCTGTTTTATCAGAAACTACAAAGTGCGCTGAATACGATTCCTGGCGCAGAACGCACGGCGATCACGACCAGTACGGCAGGGCAGTTTACGCTTCCTGTTCAGGTTGACGTAGACAATTCGACCAACAACAGCCGGGATAAATGGGCTTATCCTTTGGTCAATGATGTTCAGGTGATGCCTGACAGCCTGGCCGGTATGGGGATAAAAACGGTGCAGGGGCGTGAGTTCTCGTATAGCGATGACGCTCAGTCTCAGCCGGTAGTCGTGGTTAGCCAGTCATTCGCCGAGCAATACTGGCCTGGCGAAAAAAATGTTATTGGTAAACGCCTGCGATTGCGTAATGCTGAAAACCAACGCTGGTATAACGTTATTGGGGTTGTTCCTAATGTTATTCATGGCCGGCCTTTCAGCGCGTTACGTGACAGGGCGACCATCTATCGTTCATTGCAGCAGCAGACGGCTGCTTCGGTGAACGTCGTTGTACATGCGAAAAATCCTGCATTTCTTGGACCAGCGCTTATTGCTGCCGTCAGCCAGGTTGACAGTAGTCTCTCCGTCAGCCAAATACAGACGCTGGATCAACGGCTGGCGCGTAACACCGCAGGTCTTCACTTCATCGCCAGTCTCTTTATGCTCTTTGGTTTGATTGCCATGATTCTTGCCGCAACGGGGATTTACGCCGTGATGCGTAACGTTATCAACCAGCGTATTCAGGAAATTGGCGTTCGCATGGCTATTGGCGCTACGGAGAGCGTGCTTTTGCGAATGCTGATGTTGCAAGGCGGAAAGCAATTACTGGCAGGGTTGGTCATTGGGCTGCCGCTGGCTTTATTTGTTGCGCCGAAACTGACACGTATTCTTGGGGATGGAAAGACAGGATTTATATTGTTATTTACTGGAGTCGCACTGACGATCACGCTGGTTGTCGCCGCTGCGGTCTGGTTCCCGTCCCGACGCGCTACGCGCATGTCGCCTGCGGATGCTATCCGATACGAATAAACCATATAGCCACGCCATTACGGCGTGGCTTCTCATGCTGGGTCTTTTATGGATGAAAAAAAACGAATTCTGGTGGTTGATGATGACGCCGGAATTTTGAGTAGCCTTGAGTTATTGCTGCGTATTGGGGGATATAACGTCACTGTCGAAACCCAGGCTAACCAGCTGATGCGGCATCTGGCCAGCAAACCGTTTGATCTGGTACTGATGGATATGAACTTTCAGAAAGACACCACGTCAGGCAAAGAAGGTTTGCAGCTACTGGATGAGCTAAAAAAGTTTGATGACTGTCTGCCTGTTGTCGCCATGACGGGTTGGGGAAGCGTCGATATCATTGTTAACGCCATGCGGGCGGGGGCGGCGGATTTCATTCAAAAACCCTGGGATAATGAACGTATTCTGAGCATTATCCAGCAGCAAATTGAGCTTAGCCGTGCAAGACGTTCCGGTAACTGTTTGCGTGAAGAAAATAAACTTCTCAAGCTTGCCCGTAATGATGAAATGGGCAGCGAATGGGTCGTTCACTCTCACCCCATGAAACAACTGCTCAGTATGGTTGAGGCCGTCGCCAGGACTGACACCAGTATTCTGATACTGGGTGAAAACGGAACGGGGAAAAGCCTCCTGGCACGTCACATTCACCAGCTGTCTTCGCGCAAAGATAACAGCATGGTAGAAGTGAACATGGGCTGTATTAATGAGCATCTGTTTGAAAGTGAGATGTTTGGCCATGTTAAAGGTGCCTTTACCGATGCGCGAGAAAACCGTATTGGTCGTTTCGAACTGGCCGACAAAGGAACGTTATTTCTGGATGAGATTGGCAATTTACCGCTCTCCCAGCAGATTAAATTGCTGCGCGTTCTGGAAGAACGGCAGTTTGAGCGCGTGGGGTCATCGAGAACGCAAAAAACCAATTGCAGGATCATTGCAGCGACCAATGCAGATCTGGAAAAAGCCGTGGTCAACGGCTCCTTTCGCCAGGATTTGTTATACCGTCTGAACGTTATCCAACTGCATTTACCGGCGCTGCGTCACAGGCAAGAAGATATTGAAATCCTTGCCGAACGTTTTCTGGCGCGCTACGCGCGTAAGTACAACAAACCGGTCCCGGTTTTATCCAGACAGGCTATCAACGGTCTTCATGATTACCATTGGCCGGGCAACATTCGTGAGATGAGCCACCTCATTGAGCGTGCGATACTGCTCTGTCGTGCTGATCGCATCGAAATTGAAGATCTCTGTTTGCCGGGGAGCGAGACGCGTTCAGAAACACCTGTGCGCACGGTGACGATGGATGACGGCGTAGACACGATGACATTAGCTGAGGTGGAGAAAGCGTTGCTTTTGAAACGGTTGCAGCAATACGAAGGCAATGCCATTAAAGCAGCGGAGTCCCTGGGGCTGAGCCGCAGCGCTTTCTACCGCAGAATGGATAAGCTAAAAATAAACCATGAGTAGATTCATCGATACCTTCGACATTCGCTATTTGATTATGTAGCCTCTCTCCTTTGGGAGGCACACTGCTGATATCCTGCTGTGGTCCTTTCCAGGACAATCTCTTTCCCTGAAGGTATTAATGGTACTGATTTTGTGTATTGCTTGTCTTTATTTTAGCTATCACTTTTTTCAGCCGTTGAATAACAAAGCTAACGTTATCTGCAATTTGCTGGAGGCGGTGGAACAGGGGGATTTCAGCCTCAGAGGGAGTACGCAGGGGCGTGGTATGGCGGATAATAACCCGCCATGCGGTGGCGGGTTATTGAGGTAATACGGGATCCCGTAGCGGCCAAAAAAATTAAGCGCAGCCTGAAGTCGAGATGTCGCTGGCGAAGGTGCTTGCTGCCCCGGTATCCACGCCTGCTGACGGGCTAACTGAGAGGCGTGCGCCCGCGGCCAGGGTGCCTGTGATTTTGGGGATGTTGCATAGGAACGCTTCAGCTCCCATGCTCATACGCACCGTCGCAGATTTAGCGCTAAAAGGGGTGGATTTGCGGTTAAAACTGCCGCCCATCGCCAGTTCCAACTGCAGTTCATCGGTTTTGCCTTCCGCACGAATCTCCGTTCCCATACTGCCGCTGACCGAGAGTTGTTCTGGGCTTACTGCACATGCCGCTGCGTCAATTTTTACCCCAGCTTTTCCGGACAATGCATTCAGCGGGTTGCTGGTGTAGAGGGTAATATCCAGAGTATGAGAAACGAAGCGATCATTCTCTGCCGCCTCGTTACTTAAAAGTAGCGAACCGTCTTTGTTAGACACCTGCAGCTTACTCATGGTCTCCTTCGATCCTGAAATGACCATAGACGGTGTCGATGCGCACTTCACCGTCAGGTTGATACCCTGTTGTGCGGTGACGGATGTGAAGCGATCAACGTTGATTGTTTTTTCAGCGGCCTGCGACGAGGAGCAGAAGATCAGCGCCAGTAAAGTCAGTTTTGCAGCAGTCTTTTTCATGTTCTTTCCTTAATTAATTAACAGCGTGGCCAGCGTATCGATAGTGGCCCTGACGCTCTCTTCCGCCATACCGAAATCAATCAGGCAAGCAACCTCATCAATACCCTGTTGTTTCAGCGCGACAAGTATTTCCTGACATTCAGATGCCGAGCCAAACAAGCCATACTGGTTAAGATACTTTTCAACACCCCATTTAAGGGTGTACGCCTGTCGCTTTTGATTTTGTCTCTGTTGGGAAGAGGAAGATTGACTGAGATTGTCGGAAAGCTGCATAAATGCAGATAAATAGTTTTTCAAGGCGGGGCGCAGCTCAGGCAGCATGTCCGCTTTAGATTTGCCTGCCTGGGTGTGCATCATCAGGGTAATCTTACCCGCGTCTGCATCATGCCCGGCCTCCGCTCGCGCCCGACGATAGCTGGCGCAATTCGCTTCAAGCTGTTCCCATGTCTGGTTTATCAGATGGGTGAGTACATGAAACCCGCGTTTGCCGGCTTCCTCAAACAACAGCGGATTACTGCCAGTGGTAATCCATACCGGAATATTGTGCTGAAGCGGTGCCGGCCAGGTCTGGATCTCAACGGGTTCAGGGCTACCCGGCAGAGATAATTCATCGCGCACCACGGTATTGCCGGACCACAATGACAGGACGGTTTCTATTGAGCTGAAAAGGCACTGCTGTCTGTTTTTATAGTTACCGGCATTCAGGACAAAGTCATTGCGTTGCCAGCCCGCGGCGAAGGCAACGCCCACTCTTCCTGCGGAGAGATTATCAACCAGCGCCCATTCCTCAGCCACGCGGAGCGGGTCATGCAAAGGTAATACAACACTACCTGCGCGAATCGAGATGCGGCGCGTGGAAGCAGCAAGCGCGGCGCTAAGCACCGATGGATTCGGGAACATTCCGCCAAAGGCGTTAAAATGGCGTTCAGGCGTCCAGATAGCATCGAAGTTAAGCTCATCTGCCAACTGCACCATGCTAATAAGCTGCTGATATTGTGTCGTTGAAGCCCCTTTGTTGACATTTGAAAAAAAGAATAAGCTGAGTTTGGGGATGGCGCTTGAGGTTAACTCCGCCTTAGCAGACATGGTGTGTTACCTTGTTGTTTTGCTTCAGGATGAAATGGATATCACCTCTTGGCGTGACATTCAGTTCGAAGAGGGGTTTAAGCGCAGCAGGCCGTGTGTCCGGAGCCAGTGAAAAAGTAAAATGTTCGCAAAAAGTAATGATGGCTGTTGTCAACTGGTCTAATGCCAGCGTCATGCCGACGCAGTTACGTTTACCGATGCTAAAGGGAAAGTAATGCTCTGGTGGGATTTTGGCATCAGATAAAAAGCGTTCAGGGTTGTAGGTTAGCGGCTGGTCCCAGTATGCTTTGTTGCGGTGTATGAGCCACGGTGAGAACAGCACCCGCGTCCCTTTTGCGATCAATGCGCCATCGATAACCATTTCCTCAGCCGTGGTGCGCTCAAAGAAGGCGGTAACCGGGGTCAGTCTCAGCGATTCTTTTACCACCGCTAGCGCAACGGATCGTTTTCCATGACGGGCTTGTTCCTGAATCTGAAGCTGATAATCCTGTTGTTGAGAGAGATGAGTGAGGGTCCATAAAAGCGCTATGCCGGTATTATCAACGCTTGCCGCGAGATTCCCTAATAGCAGACTGATGACCCGCTCCCGCTCTTCACGTCTGGCATTCACATCCAGCGCCAGACAAAGCCGCTGTAGCATGGTTGCATTTCCGCAGGCTGCGCTATCGATTTGTGGCGCGATGATCGCTTCCACTTCCTTACGAAACGCTACCAATGCGGGATGCTTGACTATTTGCTCATAGTCCATGCCAGGGGCTTCTACGATAAGCTGAAGATAGATTTGCCTGAAATGCGCGATCATGTTGCTCAACTGCTCCTGACTGATGCCTGTGCCAAAAAAGCCATCGGCAACGCACATCAGCGCCCAGTTAAGACACAACTCACGTAACGAACCTTTCCCGCCCTCAGATAACGCTGATGTGAGCCAGTACGCTGCGCACTGTGAGCCTGCTTTTAATCGCGGAGATCGGGGGTTAACGGTCGGAGCCGTGAGTTTTCTTGCCATTCTCCACTCATCACCATCCCTGGATGTGGTGAGAGAGGGGCCCATGATGATTCGGCCCACAGTAGAGGCCGAGGTCAGTGATTCAAACTCTTTTAAAAACAGGGTTTCTTGCTCAATCAGCAGGCGCGCGTGCCGGGCACCGGCAAGTAGCAGAATCGGCTCCTCTTCCTGACCGATCCAGACAAGATCACCGTACTGACGATGCGCATTTTCCGCTATCTGGAGGAACCCGTTCTGGATATGCCAGCCTGTGGGGGGAAGATAACGTGGGATAGACTCAGAATTCGCAGACATGGTTGATATCCTCGCAACGGTATCGGGTGACTGTGGCGGACCCTACCCATCCCCCCAGCCCAACGGAAAGCAATATTGCCGGGCAACCCGTTTTAGCTGGAGCATAGGATTCGAGCAGCAGAAGAGGATCTGTGGTGTAGCAGTGGCCGGTTTCGTTTATCAGATCGGTTGCAACACGCTGCTGGGCATTGGCTGGATGCCTTGCCCAGGTTTGCCAGGCTAATTTATTGATATTGTGAGGAAGCAGCCAGGCCTGTTCGCGCAGATCAGCCGTGTATAGGTTAAGCGCCATGCCAGCCAGTTCGTCATGGGCTCGATAAAACTTCCTGATGTCATCCTGGGTGCCGTCTAAACCGGGCCAGAACTCAGGACGATGGCAGCAGTGAATGTCCGATATCGTACATTCCCCCCATCCCGCGTCGAGTATGGCGCAGGCAAAGGCGTCACCGATCAGGGTGCAGCCGGGAACATACCTTTCAGATAAAGCAAAATCCGCGAGCGTATCACCGGCCAGCAATGCGACCCGTTTTACCTCACCGCGACTAAGCAGTCTGTCAGCGAGCTTCAGCCCCCAGAACAAGGTGGCGCAGTTTTGTTGGTTAAGATTGAACAGTAATGCCTGGTCAGAGATAGCTTCGCAAGATGCCCGCAGTACGTCCAGATCGACATGTTGGCGTGGCGAACGAGCGGGAAGCCCCTGCACCAGGATAACGGCATCGATTTTGGGGCCATCGATGAGCGACGCACAGGCTTGTCCGAGAAGCTGGAGGAAACATGTTTGTGCACTTTCATCCTCTGCGAGTGACGATGCATGGTTAAAACCGAACAACTGGCGAAATATTTTCGCTTCCGAGGATTTTCCGCCGCGGGACTCCACTAAGGTATCGAGGGGAATGCGCGTTTTGGGCACATAGGTTTTCAGGGACACAAGGTTCACCGTGCTTGCTCTCCTGCGAAAGCGCTGAAGCTGAACTCTCCCTGAAACGCACTGACCAGCAGATAGTTTTTCTCTGGCTGACAGTGCTTGCTGAGCGCGACAAAGGGAGCGGCACTGAGTAGCGACGCCTCGGTGGGGTGCGTTTGAAACTCGCCGTTTATTGCCTCCAACGCGGATGATGGCCCGATAACAACGGTATTTGTACCGTCCAGCTCGGCTTTGCGTATCACCTCTCTCACCAGGCTGCCGGATAGTTTGTCCTGCAAGTGCCTGACGTATCCCCGATATTGCAGCCCTCGCCGAAGGGTGTTGACCAGACAAACGCAGGCGTTGTTTTCCGGCTTAAGTTGATCAAGAAGGGGAGAGTGGTACATCAGATTTTTTTGCTCAGCGATGAGCAAAAGGCCATCTTCATCCTTCCCTGCCAGGCAGTCGTTCAGTCCATCCAGGGCAAAAATGGCGGCATCTGGACCTCTATCGCTGATAGCCAGGGCAAGACAATCCGCAAGGCCCAGGGCGTGAATCGTCGCATTGACTACCGACGTGCCCATATGCAGATCCGGTGTCCAGTGGGCCATAAGAAGGGTTCTGATACGATCAGGAGAAATGACCGCCTGAACCTCCGGCAGAAGGGCGAGAATCATATCGCTGAACGCGGCACGTTCAGGACTGTTTATCCATTCATTAACGCGTTCCTGCTCTGCCGTTAATTGAAGGCCGTTGGAGTGAAAAAAGTGTTGTATATAGGAATGCCAGTGCGGAATTTCTTGTTCCCATTCCGGCTGGTTCTTTTCGGTAAAAACAAAAGAACGATAGAAAATATCTTTGGGATCGAGATAAATCATGGCGAAATCTTCACACTGGCTGAGGGGGACGAAGGCTGTTGAGAAGATGGATATTTGTGGTGCCTTCCATATATTCGAACGCGAAGCTGTCGCGGTACTTCCTGCGTAACGTGCTGTCGGATAGCCAGTCGTCGCGTCGTAACCAGAGCGGCACTGCATGTGCGGTTTCTTCCACTAAACGTGTGGCGCCAAGCTTAAGTTGACTGGTCTGTGCGTACTGATGTTTTCCGAGTGAGTAGCCCTCGGCAACGGACAACATATTTTTGTAGAGCGCGTGATACTTGCGCCACTGTTGCGTTTTCCACCGTAAGGCCTTTTCCGGTAACGCATAGTTTTCCAGTCTGGTCAGCAAGCCGAACGTGGTGCCCAGCGCTATCGCCGCCACCATCGGACGGTGGCGTTCAAAAACGAGGCTCAACGCGTTGAGTCCCTGTTGTAGCCCACGATGCTGATGTCCCAAAATATCGTCGCTGAGAACCGGATAGTCGTCAAACACGAGTCGGGTCAACCCGGCCCCCTGAAGGCCGAACGTCGCCAGGAGTTCACGCTGTGGTCCATGCCGTTCATTATCCGGAAATATCATAACCAGACGATGACTCTGCTGATAACGAGCGAAGACGATACCGACGCTGGCGTTCAGTGCGCCGCCAATAAACATTTTTGTTCCGTTAATGCATCCGCTGTCTTGCTGCATACTCAGTTCGCAATGAATGTCTGTCGCATCGGAGCCTTTTTCCGGCTCGCTGACGGCAAAGAATGTCCAGGCAGGGCGTTCAGAAAAGCATGAGAAGAATCGGGCTTGTTGCTCGTGCGTGCCCAGTGTCAGGATCGCACGGGTACTGAGAGACGCGCCTGGCAGCATCATCATGGCGCTGGCATCTGACCGGCAGAGGTATTCGATGACTTGCAAATGGTGCTCATAGCTAATATCGGACCAGATCGATGACCGGTAGGGATTGAACTCAGCAGGAATACCAATGCAGGCGATGCTCATCAGTTCCGGGTGGGAAAGGCTGGTAAGCGCCGCGGCACGGTTTTTTTCACCCAGGTCGCCGATGGCTAGCAGGTGTTCATCCAATTCTTTTAGTTGGGGATACAACAAAGTGATATCAGCCATGAGACAATTAAGCACGATTAAAAAAGGTTATCTGTAAGTTAATCTCAGTTGTTCATTAAGTATTGATTCAAATTGCAATTACGGAAATTTGATGATGGGCATCCTGCTGTATTAACAACGAGGAAAACGTCGCGCCCATACCTACGCTCGCCAGTAATACCGGCTCATTAGGTTGTGCTTTACCCTGCTTTATTAAGGTGGCGAGATTAATAAATGGATCGGCTCCAAAACAATGTCCATATAGTTTTATATTATCCAGCATGACTTTATTTTTGCTGATGCCTAACTCTCCCATAATTTTATTCCACGATGAGAGATTGACATTGTGAGGCGCTAGCCAGGATAGCGTGTCTGCGGTAATGCCAAAGTAGCAAAATGCGGACTTAAGGGAATTTAAGATAAAGGGAAAGTAGTGATCGCTAAATACCGGGCCGTTGTCATAAAAATGTCCTGATTGCCGGTTGAACTCCCCCGCCTGAGTGGTAAATCTACCGATAACATTACCTGCGCCAACGGGATTTGAGATCAACACTGCGCAGGCGCACTCGCCCATAATGGTCGTGTCGTTAATTAGCTCAACTTTGGGATGAAAGGCTTTTTCGCCGATAAGCAACAGGGCATATTCTCCCGGTTTTAATTTTCTCGACAGAAAATCAATGGCGGTCAGCGACGTTGAGCAGTGCCCCATTGTGAGCGAGAAATACTCCGTATCGGCAGAGAACCCATAATCAGACACCATTGCTTTGACGCAGTCGGGAAACGGTTTCACTGCCGGTAATGTATGGGTATGTACGACATATTTAATGTCTTTCAGTTGTGAAGTATGGCATTCGACAAACTTGCTCAACAGCGGATGAAACATATCGTTCAGCGAGCCGGGCGCGCGCGGAAAACGCTCTAAACCGTAAAAGCGAGAAAACATTCTGACATCTAAGGGTGTCAGTTTGAGTGAAGGAGCCAGCTCGTTAAGCAGCTTATGCTCTTCAGGCAGATAAAGCGTAAGAGATTCAATATGGCCGGGCATAGCGTTTCACTCCCTGTATTCGGGACATCGGACGGCATAAATAACCGCTGATGGCCTGAAGCGTTGTGTCATGATTCAGAACACCCAGATGACCAGCCTCGTGCACCAGCACCAGTTCGCTTTCAGGTAATTGGCGATGCAGGGACAGGGCATCCTGCACGTCGATTTTTCGATCCGCCGTACCATGAATGACCAGAGCGCTCGCCTTCAATCGGGCGAACACCTGTCTGGACATCAGTTCCGGGCCGGCGGAGAGATCGTTTGAATAACGGTGATGAAGCGCGGTGTGCAGGCCGCTTATGACCGGAAACTCCCTGAGCTTATGTTCAAGAAGATCAGGAAAAGAAGAAGGAGAGGCGATCAGGATGATATTTGAGAGCATGAATCCTTGCGTCGCTGCCAGGGCGGCGATCACCCCTCCCGCTGAGTGAGCGATAACGATATCAAATTCTCCTTCCCGCTCCTGTAATTGCATTAGCAGTTGTACCTGTTCGGGAATAGAGCTTGCTTGTGGGTGTGTCGGGTCGTGTCCCAAAAGGAAAGGCATAAAGACACGGTATCCCAGCTGCTGGAGCAGATCTCTCTGTGGCTTCAGCATTAAAGGGTTTCCGCCCCAGCCGTGAATCAGTAACGCTTTGGGCGCCGTCTGGCATTGACTAAGGCAACTGAGTAACCGCCCTTGCCGCTGTTTAACCGGAAAGCGAATATCCGTCATCTGGCTTATTTCATCGATTTCGCCTTTTCGCAAAGGAAAGAGCGTTGGCCGCGTCAGGGAGGTCAGGATGGTGTTTAGCTGTTCGTCCATGGTCAACGTTCATTCTGAGAAGAGAAGGTAAGAATATTTAGCACGATCTCTTGTTTACTCGGTGACGGTGACAGTCGGCGCAGCGGATCGTGAACGTAAACCAGACAGTGCCCAGGACGTATGAACTCCGAGGCCAGCCTGACGGCGGTATTCAGCGAAAAGGCGCCGCTGTTGATTCCCCAGGCTTCGCTATAGTTGGGGCAGTGGCATAAAAGGCTTTGCAGTAATGGCGTCGCTCCCCTGGCCGCGGGAAAAAGTGCGTCATAAACCAAAATAGACGGCAAGTGGTGAGTTAAACCGTGTTGGCAAAGCGCCACGGTTTCGCTGGCGTGTAATTGATTACCGCAGTGAGACACCGGCCAGTGGTGATACCAGGACTCCGTCTGTTCGTTCTCCCGGCAGGGTATAAAATGCCGACTGTCGGGAGTGATGAGGGTTCCTACACTGCGTATGCTGAGCTTTTGATGGCTGAGTAATGCTGCGGACTGGCGCATCATGCTGCCTCGCTGGACGGTTTAAAGCCGGAGCTAAGCATATGGATGTGTCGGGTGCCTTCAGTGTATTCAAATGCTTTGACATCGCGGAAAGCACGCCAGAGTCGATGGTGGAGCGGCGTTATCTGAGCCGGCATCGCATGTATTAGCCTGCTGATGATGCTCTCAGCAACCCTCACGCTATCTGTTTTTGACATCCCTGGCGTGCAATCCGGGGTTTGATGCGCCTCCAGCTGGCGGCAGACTCGGACTGCTCTGAGATAGGCCGCATCCAGCTCAAGACTGGCCTTCGAGAAATGGACGGATGAACGGTACCTGGTGGTCACCTCATCGGCTTGCCAGTCATGTAAGGCGCGTCGGGCGACGCCCAGAGCAATGGCGCCGACGCAAGGTCTAAGGGCGTCAAAGGTGGCGAGAGCAGAACGTGCAAAGCGTTGCGTTGGCTTCAGATGTTGGCCTAGCGCTTGCTCGTCAGGGATAAACAGATCCCTGAAGGTCAGATGTGCCAGACTGATTCCCTCAAGGCCGTTCAACTGCAATCGGCGGCGCTGCACGCCATCGGCTGCTGGATTAAGGATAAATGCATCCACGCCGAGCGCACCCTGCGATGTGCGCGCGAAAACCACGCCGGTATCGGCGATAGTGCCATTACCTATCAGCATTTTTTCACCTGACAGGAGGTAGCCGCCATCAACGCGTGTGGCCGTGGTTTGCATGGCTCTGGCGTCGCTGCCTAATGTCGGTTCCGTCATCGCAAAACAGGACCAGCGTAACCCCTGGAGAAAAGGCTCAAAAAAGCTGTCCTGCTGACGTTCGGTTCCCAGGCCCGCGACGACATAAGCCGCCATTCCTGGCCCAGGGGCCAGAAAAATCAACGCGGGAGAGACATAACCAATGTTTTCGTAAAGTTTCAGACGCTCCGATAAGGCGAGATCTCTGCGTGCCTCAGCCATGCCCGTGGCCGCGTAGCGTTCGGGCAGGCCCAACATATTAAGCTGTGCAGCGCGAGACCACCCGGAAAGCATGATACGAGACTGAACGGGATCGTTAGTTGCTCTGATGCGTTCCGCTATGTACTCGGCATCATCGCCGGTAATAAGCGCATCGCGCAGGATAATATCGTGATGGGTATTCATCATAATGGTTTGGTCATTATTTCAATAATGCCGACGGCAGGGTGATAAAGATGGCTGGCGCGATGTTCGCTGCTGAACGCGGTAAAAGGGCGCGTAAGGGTTGTCCAGCCAGCCTGTTTCATCGATTTATACTGCTTATCAAAATCATCTGTGACAAAACAAATATGATAAGGAACGGATTGTTTATCGGTTTTAATGAGCATTTGATTAAGCAGGATATTATCAGGCAGCGGTTCAACCAGCTCAATGCGATGTAATTTATCTTGAGTTGATAATAAGGTAATCAGCGCCTTCTGGGGGGCAAGCAGTTCTTTATATCTGATGACCTCCGGGTAGAAAGGTTTAATGGCGTTAATCGTTGCATCACTGTCTGCGACAACATAGCCTGAGTGATCGAAGCGCATATAAATATCCTGAATTGTCTTGTTATCGACCCGTCGGCCTTTACCCGATGACTTACCGAGAGAGTTTATTTAAGGGCCGTTTTTGTTTTTTACTTGAGCTTGCACTTTAAACCCGTTCGCGGTTTTCCAGTTCCTGCAACAGTGCTTTCTTATCGATTTTGGCGTGTAGCGTCATCGGAAAATTCTGCTGAAATATGATCGACCGGGGGATCATGTTTGCCGGCAGGCGTTGGGCAAGGTGACGGCGAAAATCGTCGTAGCGCGCCGGTGAATTATCAGCTAGCTGAACAAAGAGATGTGGTGTTGACGCACTATGCCTATCTTCACTTACCGCAAGGCAGCACTGCATAACATTGTCGTGGTCGCAGGCTGCCATCTCAATTTCAGCAATTTCGATGCGATTGCCGTTGAGTTTTATTTGCCCGTCATCACGACCGCAAATAAAAAGGGAACCGCTCTTGTCGATATAGCCTTTATCCCCGGTGGCGTAATATCTACCGTGATGATCGCAACCAAACGTGACGTTGCGGGGATGATCGTCTGGCAGATAGCCCTGAGATACCTGAGGGCCGTATAGCCTGACTTCACCCGTCGTGCCCGGCGGGAGAGGATGCCCTTCATCATCGACAATCAACACGTTATTCAGGCCACGGGGGTGTCCGAGAGGCAACAACCCGGAATGAGTAACTACGGGATTTGGCAGAACCCAGCAGTGTGTAAGGCAGGTGGTTTCCGTCGGGCCATATGCATGAAAAATTGTCATGTCCGGAAAACGCTGCTGAAGCGCCTGAATAAGCCACGGCGATACCCGTTCTCCGCCAATAAAAAAATGGGTGAAAGAGGGGAAGGACTGTGCGTTGAACTGCGCGTCTTTGAGCATCAGTTCGGCGAAACTGGGTGTTGAAAACCAGCTTGTAATAGGCTTATGCGCATTGCGCAGCATCAGTTTAATATTTTGCCGCGGTAACATATTGTTTTTGTGGTCGAGCATCAGGACGGTTTTGCCCCGGCACAGCGGAGGAACGAGATCCAAAATCCCCATATCAAAAGAGAGACAAGCATGATTGACATGGCTTCCCGCTGCATTCAGCGTGATGTCATCGGCAAACCAGGCGTTGAACGCGGCAAAGTTGTCATAAGAGATTCGGACCCCTTTTGGCTCCCCCGTACTGCCGGAGGTTGACAGGATATAAAACAGGGGCTGCGTGAGAGTATCGGGCACAGACAACACCGAGGGATCGCCATCAGGCAACGCAGCGGTCATGAGCTGAGCGTTCACCTCCAGGTCGTCAAGCGCCTTGTCGCTGGTATTCAGGATCACGGTCGCTTTAGTCATTAAGGTGATTTTTTGCACCCGTGAAGCCGGGTTGGCCTCATCGACAAACGTGAAGCAGCAATTGCTCAATATGCTTGCCAAAATAGCCGCTACCGCATCGATTTGTTTATGCCCGTGAATCAGCACCGTTTGCCCACGAAAAGGGACCAGGTATGCGGTGATAGCGGCTACCCGTTTCCCCAGCGCCGCGTAGCTGTAGTCGCTTTGCTGATTGATAATAGCGATAGCATCTTCCTGATTTTTCAGCTTTTCAAACAGAGGTTTTACCTGGGACAGAAACATATTTGCACCCGCTTTCTAATGCGATTTGTTTAACAGCCTGACGGTCAAGCTTGCCATTGTTGTTTAACTGGATATCCGCAATCCGATACCAGTAGCGTGGTACGCTCCAGGTCGGAAAATGCTCCCGCATGTCTTCTGCCAGCAAGGAAAAGTCGATGTCGTCGGCTGCGGCGACAAATACCTGTACAGACTCCGCTGTGCCTTTGCGGCAATACGGTTCAACGATGACCGCTGAGATACCGCTGCGGGACAGGAGATAATGTTCAATAGCATGGAGATCGATACGGTAGCCCTGAATTTTTACTTCTTTGTCATGTCGTCCAATAAAGTAAAAATAGCGACCATCAAAGGTGCCGATATCGCCGGTTCTATAAGTGCGGCCTTCTGAGGTGAGCGAGAAATTTGCCGCACGCTCTGGTGGTGCGTTGAGATATCCCGCGCCGACGCTGGTGCCGCTAATCACAATTTCACCGTACCCGGTGGCATCATCCGTTCGTTCCAGATACACCGCCGTTCCAGGGCGTGCTGAGCCGATAGGTAAGGACTTACTGTCCTTTAACATGGGCGGGGTGATACGGACCGCTGTTACGGCGACGGTGCATTCCGTTGGGCCATAGGTGTTGATGATTTGCGCATCAGGAAAGCGCTCCCACAACGACGCCACAATCTCTTTGGTCAGCGTTTCTCCGCAGAACATAAAGCGATTGAGGTAAGGCAGTGTCTGTTGATTGAACGTCTTATCCATCAAATAGAGTTTGACGATGGAAGGGGTGGACACCCAGCAGCTAAGCTTGATATTGGCATGTTGGGCAATCAGCTTGCGTGTGTTAACCAGCTCCGTGTAATCGAGTATGGAAATCGGCTGGCGAAACGACCAGGCAAGCCACAGCTCAAACAGGGAAACATCGAAACAGTAGCGCACGTTACCGGTTACCGGCCCATTCAGGGGATAATCCGTAGCAATCCATCTAACGAAATCGGCCAGGTTGTCTACGGTGATGGGTATGCCTTTTGGCTCTCCGGTAGTGCCGGAGGAAAACATGATGTAAGCCAGACCGTGCCAGCTGCGCTCTGCAATCGCTTGTTCCGTACGGCGGATGAGTGTGTCAACCACATCATCGCGATGGATAGCCGTTGGGATGCTGGAGGTGGATACGGCATCCGCATACTTAAGCCTGAACGCCGTGTCGTGGGTATTGATTAACAGGTTGGCGCCGGTAGTGTTAGCGATCCGATCAAGTCGTTCGCGGCTATTATCCGCCTCGACCGGAATAACCGCACAACCGCACAGCAGGCACGCCCACCATGAAGCCAGAAAATCAAACGATCTGTGACCATAGACTAAAACCGGCGTGAACGCCCGGTGACTTTCCTGCTGATGGGTCTGGATAAACAGGGCGATATCGCAGGCGCGGTGAAACAAGGCGACATAGTTAAAACTATCGCCCCTGCACTGCCACGCGTTACCGTCGTGGTTCTGGAACTGCCGGTAAATGGCAATCAGTTCAGACCATGAAGACATTTATGCCACCTGATCCACGAGCTGACGTTCGATATAGCTGGATAGCGTGCCGACGGTTTCGAAGTTTTTAAGCTCTAAGGTCGCCGGGTCCAGCACCAGACCATCGATTTTCTCTTCAAGGTACATAATCAGTTCGATATACAGGCCGCTTTCAAAGCCCAGATCACGCTCAAGATGCGTTGACGCATTGAGTTCGCTTACATTGGATGTTTCTAAAACCAGCCCAATGGCTTCGATAATGATGGAGGTATACATAATCGTTTCCTTGACGGTAAGTTAAATCGTTTCGGGTTGAGTGAGTGATGTCAGGGAAGCCATCAGCGAATGTTTATCGATCTTGCCGTTGGGATTGCGCGTTAACTGGTCCTTGACAACATAACGATGTGGGCACTTATAAGCTTCGAGATGGGTTTTGCAGAACGCCTTTAGGGCAGGCAGATCGATAGCGTCTTGTGCTTCAATACAGGCAACGATCTCTGCACCGTAAACCGGGTGAGGCAGCCCAAGTACCGCGACCTGCAACACACCGGGAAAACGTTTAATCACGCCTTCCACTTCTTTTGGCGCCACCTTTTCACCACAGGATTTTAGGATGTCATCCTGCCGGGAAATGAAGTAGAGCAGGCCGTTTTTGTCCAGACGGCAGATATCGCCGGTATAGAGAACCTGTTCACCAGGAAGCGGGCCTGGGCGTAGTTTCTTTTTCGTTTGTTCTTCATTTCGCCAGTAGCCGCTCATTACCGTGGCGCCTCGGATGACCAACTCACCGGTGGCGTTGGCCGTATGTGCCACGCCATGCTCATCAACCACCCACAGTTCGGTGTTGGGGATAGCGTAGCCGACGCTCTCTTTATTTTCCCTGAGCATGGCGGGCGGAAGCCATGTACAACGATGGCATTCCGTCAGCCCGTACATGGAGAAGATTTCCGCCTGTGGAAATAGGTTCATTAACTTGTCAATGTCTGCGGGATGTAATGCCGCAGCGGTATTGGTGATCTTACGAATTGACGACAGATCATAGCGGCTGGCGAGCGGCGCAATAATGGACAGCATTGAAGGGACGATAGGCAGCAGCGTGGCCTGATTTTTTACCGCGTGCGACAGGGCGAACAGCGGCCTGGTAAAATCACGCTCCAGAATCAGCGTTGCTCCGACTCGCGTTGCCATGATCGCTTGATAAAGTCCGTAGTCGAAACTCATGGGAATGGCGCAGTAAATACGGTCATCCGCCGCCAGTTGCAGGTAGGTACTGACGGATGTCGCGGCGCTAAGCATATTACGCTGCGTAAGCATAACCCCTTTGGGATTTCCGGTAGACCCGGATGTGTAAATCAAGCACGCCAGATCAACGTCAAGCGAGGAGGTGACGGAGACGTTTTGGCTAAACGTTGCTGCGGCTATCTGCCTGAGTGATAGCGTTGCCGCAGAGGGCTTGTCATCTTCCGGTTCGCTATCATAAATAACGGTTACGGACGTAGTCTGGCCAGGCTCGGCATGAAGCTGGCCTGCGCGGGATGCTTCGGTAATTAAAGTAAAGGCTTCGGCGTTATTGAGTAACCACATTACTCTTTCCAGCGGCGTGTCAGGATTCACAGGGACAAAAACGGCCTGCAAATATTGTGTCGCCCAGAAGCTGACCACAAAATCAATGCTATTCGGAAGCCAGACCAGAACGCGATCGCCGCGCTTCACGCCCTGGCTTTTTAAGTAATGCGCAGTGTTCTGCACACGCGTCATTAGCTCTGACCAGGTGACGTGCTCGTCAGTCGTAATGATTGCAATATTGTCGGGACGCGAAATGACTGTTTTACTAAGCCAGTTTGTCAGATGAGAAATACTCATTCGGTAACCCCTGTTTCTGATTTAATAATCATCGTGGCGAATGTGCCTGCCACACCCGATGCGAGACTAAGAATGATTTTCCCTTGCAGGTTATTTCCTTGTTGTGAAATAAGCTCACCCAAATTGATGAACGCATCGCTACAAAAACAATGCCCAAGGGTATATAAGTTATCTTTATAAATAATATCGCGGCTGAAACCGACGCGATCGGCAAGGCGGTCAAATGTCACCGGACTGATATGATAGGGTAATAAATAATTCAGTTCGCTTGCCTTATAGGTTGCCTGACTCAAGCTTTGGTGTATCGCTTTATGCATTGTGGGGAGAAATTCACTGTCATATTTATTTTCGCTTTCGCGTGTCGTTGCCCGCATACGTGTACCAAATTCTGCGAGCTGTTTAATTTCCAGCGCCTTAACGTTGAGCGCAGCTTGTGCAGGTGTCGCACTGATAACGCTGGCGCTAAGCCCCTCGCCAAAATATCCATTCTGATCGACATACTGTACGGTCTTATGAAAACATTTCTCACCCGTTATGAGTAAACCGTTGCGCCATTTTCCTGCGTCGAGCTTTGCCTGAATAAACTTCATCGCCAGCATCCCACTGGCGCAGGACGCCTGAGTGACAGAAAAAAATTCAATGTTCTTGTTATTAAAAACATGGCTGAACTGTGCCTGTATTACCGAATTTACGTCAAATGGTGCGACGGCATGAAGGGAATGGGCCCACACGATAAAATCAAGATTTTCAAGTAGTGAAGGCTCGCATTCCTGAATGATTTTATTGGTCAGGTTCTGTAAGAGCGTCGGCAACGCCGTGTCCCGAAACAGGCTGGCTGATTTCAGTTTGTGAAAACGGCTAAATATTTTATCGTTTCGGTTGCCCCATTTATACCGCTCACTGAGTTCACTAATGGGCGTCAGCGTAGGGGAAATTAAATGGGTGATATGGTTTATATACATGATGCGCTGCCTGATAAAAATGCTGCAACCATGATGGCTTCATTTTCTTCCTGAAGAAAAAAATAGCGCGTCGCGGGTTCTGCACATTGTTTTAACAATACCCAGGGGGCGACCGAGAGCAGCGAGTCATCCCAAACGTGTAGATTAATTTTTTTGGCTGAACTGCGCTCATCGAACCTGGATGCCAGAAAGGCGCTGGTAATAATCACTAAAGGTAATTCACCGTCTGCCGCATCGAAAAATTGCTTCGACAATGTGGCAAGCCAGGACGTGCTCCACGCTACGGGTGGTTGGATTTTTGTATAACCCCTGAAGTTGATCTCATTTTTTGCGCCATGCTGTGAGCCGCGCGGTGCTTTTTTCAAGAGCACCGCGCCTGCGCAGGGCTGTGCTGAAATGGTATCCAGATACCGGCTTTCATGGAGCGATGTATTCTGATCGGCAATTAATAGCAGTGCGCTGCTCCTGGCATCTTCTTCGTCATCCTCTGCCAGATAGTCCTCAATCAGTGAAAGCGCCAGCCAGGAACTGCTGATGCCATGGTCGCTAACCGCGATGCCGAATGCAGCGTTCGCCTGTACCTCATGCATGACGGCATTCGTCACGGAGTGACCAATAATGGTGTCGTGTGTCCAGTGCGCCAGTACCACCAAATCCAGTGATGCCAGCGGAGCCTGTGCGTTCAGCGTCATCAGGAGCGGCTTTAGCATGGTGAAGAAGGGGTGAGCGCCAGAGGTGAACCACCGATCGACGTGTTCACCTGATGCCGTTTCTTCGCGCCCGTGTGAACAGTAGAGCGCATTCACAAAGGATCTCAGCGCCTCATTCTGCTTTTCATCAGAGGCAAGCCTGTCAACTGAATGGGCATAGGTTTGCCATATCAATTGTGAGGTTGAGAAAGCCAGACTCATCGTGTCACCTTACTCATCGCAGAGCGAAAGGGATTCATAAACCTGAGGAGCCAGCAGGCTTTCGACATTGTCCGGCGTGCGGATCAGTACGGCTCTATCGTTTTCAATCAGCAGTTCTGCGGGATGACCGAAGCTAAGGAAATTCACCGGCGAGGCGCTAGCGCCATACGCGCCTGAGTGCCCAATACCAATAAGATCTCCGGCATGTAACCTATCCAGCAGGACGTTTTCACCCAACATATCCGTTGGTGTGCACAATGGACCCGTGACCTGATAACGCTGCTTTTCGCTTGCTCCTGGCGTGCCCAGGCGTGCCATGGGGAAATTGCGCCGTATTAACGAGTTAATGCCAGCGGCGCTACCGTGGCAGTTTGCGCCCCCATCGCAGATAGCGAACCATGCATCACGCGATGATTTCAGACAGTTCACGCGGGTAACGAAGATGCCTGCACGAGCAATCAGGTAACGTCCCAGTTCGATGATGATATGGGTATTGGGGTTAGCCTGTTGATATTGATGGATGACAGGTTGCAGAGCGGCGCCAAGCGCTTCCAGATCCAGCTTTTTTTCATTCTCGAAATAGCGCACTCCAAACCCGCCGCCAACATCGACGAAATCGAACGTCAGTCCATGGGTTTTCTGCAGTTCTTGCGCGAGATTGAGGATGTTCTGTGTATTACGAACAATGGCCTGCCATTCAAGAATGCGGGTGCCGAGATAAATATGGATACCCACCAGCCGCAGGTTGCCGAGTGTGTTCACCTGCTCGATGGCCTGAGGAATTTGCTCTTCATCGATACCAAACTGGCGAGGTTTGCCGCTCATGACGAGCCGGGCTTTCTCTCCGCTAAACGCTGGATTAATGCGCAAGGCTATATTTTGCGTTTTATTGAGCGTCGCGGCGATATCATTCAGCAGACTCAGTTCCTGAATGGACTCAACCACAACGGCTTTGATACCCGCTTCGCAACATGCCGTCAGTTCGGGGGTATGCTTGCCGGGGCCAACAAAAATGATCTCTTCCGGTTTCACTCCGAGCATGAGCGTCGATTTTAACTCTGCTAAGGAGCAGACTTCGGTTCCCGCGCCAGCCTGATGCAGTAATGAAACCAGGGCTTTATTGGGATTCGCTTTAAGGGAGTAAAAGAAACGAATCCCAGCAGGCAGCGCAGCCTTCAGTTCGCTGAAATCTTTCTTAATCTGAGACGCGCTGTACGCATAAAAGGGCGTTGAAATCGTATTCGCCAGTCGTTGGTATGATACGTTTTCAATATGCGTATGGTTGATGAAATCACTATCAGGCGGAAAAGTTGACATAGCCAAACCTCTCACTCAGAAACGTTTTCGTGCTTTCAAGATTTTTAAACTGAAGGAAGAGATCGCTGTCGAGAATATCAAAAAAGCTTCCGCTGGACGTGTCTGCGCTTTCCACGACATCACCGATATCGGAAAGTAAACCAACCAGGTGAACAGAATCAAGAACGCCGGTTGGGCCGTACATTTCTGCGCCGTCCATAATGGCGTCAAGTGTTGGCGCTTCAACACCCATTCTACGAAGAGAGGATAATATGAATTCTTCTATGTTTGACTGTAATAAATTCATCGTTCAATGTCCTGATTATGGAAGATTGAATTTAACAACGTTAATTCTAATAATTTCTCTGAGATTGCATTTGTTATATAATTGAAGCAGCTGAGTTGGCTGGCTTTTATTATATGAATGTTTCTTGTTTCTATTTATTCTAATTAGTGATTTTTTGCGAAGATGTTTTTTTTAAAGGAATAGAAGTCTTCATTTATCGTGCGCGAGACGAAGTCAGAAATATGGTTGAATATTTCTGCGTCACGTAAAGCGCCGTTATGACCTTTTCCCTGTGTTGTCACAAGCTGACTGTTAGTAAAGGCATCGTTCAGCTCGGTTGCATGTTCCATTCCAAGGCTTACGTCTTGCGCGTCATGCACAATCAACACCGGTTGTTTTATCTCATGATATAGGGCCGGGCCAATATGGTCGGGATGAACGCCATAACGTAAGCGATAAATCTTTTTCATAGAGGCGGCGATTCGCACTGGAAGCCGATTGATAGCGACATATCTGTCAACCATTTTTCCATAGCTGCTGGGGCTGCTCATCAGCACCATACTTTTAAATGACATCCCCTGTAATGCCGCCATGCAACTGATTAATCCGCCTGTAGAGTGGCCCATCACGACGGAAAAATTTCCATAGTCTTTTGCTATCTGAAGAACAAAGCGTGCTAAATCATAAAACGAGGTCTTTTTACCCTTTGAGATACCGTGTGCGGGAAGATCGGGCGCAAAAACGGCATATCCCTGCTTTTGAAGCTGCTGCGCTAGTTGGCGAAACATAATACTGCGGCCATCCCAGCCGTGAAGCAGGAGAATTTTTTCAGCATCGGGCGAAGATTGAGGGTAAATAAAGAGCGTTACGGTTTTGCCACGCCACAATAACTCATCCTGTATGCAACTACTCAGCAGCATTAATTCACCTTGCTTATAGGGTAGCGCACGTGTTTTCTCAAACAGGTGAATGGCATAAAGCGCGGAAAACCAGGATGACATTACATGCAACGAATAAAGATCAAACAGACTAATAAGATGACATGCTCTTGCGTAATGTGTGGCTGGCCGTATTTTTGCTTTAAGCAGCAGAGTTGGACGTAACCGCATAATCACTAATATACGGAGATAATTTTGATGAATCAGACATAAAACGAACAGTAGAGGATAAAAAAAACTATAAAACATTCTTTTCTCCTATTTTAGCTGCCAGTCTGATGAACTCTCTGCCGAAGGCAATAAAATAAATAATATTAAACGCGAGGATAAGATAAAGAATCGTATTCAGCTGAGTAAAGTGCTTCCATCCGGCTAACATAGCGACAACGGTTGCCGCTTCGATAATGACCGTGAGGATGAGAACTCTTTTGGCCTGATCCAATTGTTCAAGCAATGCCTGAAGTGAGGCGACAAAAGGCGTGATAAAAAATGCCGGTAATAACACCATCATCATGCTTGTGCTGATGTACTGGATCTGTTGATCGCCAGAGAGAATACCCACTAGCCGGGACTCCAGAAAATAAACCGCAACGGTCAGCAGCAGATACAGTACGCTGATAAATCCCATGCCACGCTGCAACAGGCGTTTGAGTTCACTATCCGAGTTGGTTGACATCCTTTGGTTGAACATGATGGCCAGCGCTGAACCGCAGGCAACAGCCGGAATGACGATCAGCATTCTGAGGCGGCTCACGACGAGATACGCCGAAACATACTCTTCGCCAATCGTGCCGAGCAAAGGAATGATCAACACCGAGCTAAAAAACAAAATGACCAACGAGGCGAAAACAGGCAAACCCACGTTCAGCAGCAGGCCCGTGAGGCGGGGGATAAAGGCACCGGGTTGAGGATCGGTACAGCCTTTCCCTGTTTGCCGGACCAGTAAAAGCGCGATGGGAGTGAGCAGCGAAGCAGACAGTGCGTTGGCGATAATCACCGACCAGAAGCCCAGATTCTGCACATGATAGCAGTAATAGCAGATGGCGGCATTGAGCGCGATGTTAGCCAGTACGACCATCATGCTGACGGCACTCTTGCTTTGGCCCCTGAGCGCGCTGTTACACATTTCAAGCATGATGAAAGGCAGCATTGAAACGAAGTAAAGCGGTAAGACCTGGCTATAAAACGCTGGAGTGGCTACCGGCAAAAGCTGCGTTAGCAAAGGCGAACTCAATGAGATGATACCGGCCAGCAATCCAACAATCGCCATGCCCAGCGTTGCCATAATGGCAGTAGCTGGCAGGAGTTTTTGTTTAGACCATTGGTGCATCGAACGCGCGCTGAACACCTGGTTGGAAATCGCCAGGCATTCGAGGATTGAGAGAAATAAAAAGCTAAATGGTTGAATTACAGATAAAACATACAACGATGTTGATTCGTTTCCGTGGCCCAGTATCGCGGTCTGGATATTTTGAGCAAGAGAGACCGCGAAGGCCACAATCACCATCGGCCATGAAAGCTTGATCAGATCTGAAATGTCTCTGCCTACGGACTGGCGCTGCGGCAGGGCAATGTCTGGCGTAGTATTCATGCAGGTTGACCAATGTGTTCAACGGGAAACAGGGTTTCTTCGTCATCGGATTTGCCGTAGAGGCTATAAATCATGACGGACAAGTACGAGAGCGAGTGGCTATTGCCCAGCAGATATCCGTGGCCGCCCATCAACTTTTCAGCTCTGTTTGTCAGAAAGCTGATTTGCCAGTGGTCCTCGTCTATCCCGGAATAATCATCCTGAGAGATACGCAACTCCCACTGCGTGAGCATGAAATCGATTTGATTGCTGATTTCAGCAAATTCGGCCTTGATAAGCTGATGTTTGGTGGTTTTCACCCCAAAGCTCGTCCTCGAAGATAAATGCTGCCAACTGATGGACAGTATCCTCGATAACAGGCCAAGCCTGGCGGCAATGGACACCGGCCCGTAAAGACGATGGAGAGTCTGATACGTTTGTGTCGAGTCTGATTCGATACACAGTCCCATCGCTTCCAGCACGGGATCGGTTTCGCTGTTTTGCTGAACATCTGCAATAAGAGCCAGTTTAACAGCAGGCTCTTGCACATTCTTTTCAGTCATGTTGAGGCGAAACCTCCGTATCGCCTCGTTCGGGGACTGATTTTTAAAGAGTGCGTAGATGTCATTAAAGAGAACATCATGCATCGGCGCTCTCCAGGTCCAGATGCTCGCTGATCCAGGCCATCAGTTTTCCGACGGTGGTGAAAGCATCCTGATTAATCTGATCAGGTTCGAACATTAATCCCGGTATTTGATCTTCGAGCAGCAGCAAAAACTGCACGAATAATACCGAGTCGAGATCCAAATCATCATTGAAGTCGGTATTTTCGGTCACGGTGATGGATGTAGACAAGACTTCATTTAAAGATTTATTTATCGCTACCAGAAGATTTTCCATTGTTTACCTCTTTTCAATTAAGATTCCTGATAACGTGATCCCCATTCCCATAGAGACACACAGGATACGCTTGCCATTAAAGTCTTTCAGCAGTACAGCTAAATTAAATGGTATGTCTGAACAATATGCATGACCATATTCAGGTATGTTTTCCAGAAACAAATGTCCCTGAAAATTAATTTTTGCCATAGCACGTTTTAATTGCGGTATATCCAGGTTTCCTGGCACGATGGCGTCAATTTCATCCAGTCTTAACTTGAATTTTTCCAGAGATTTCAAATAAAACTCAGCATACTTGTCTTCCAGGGTTGAATAGTATTCTCGACGTTCGGATGGCGATTTATCCTGGTGGTTATTATGAAAGTCAGGTAAATGCCTCACCATACTTCCAGTGATATTCCAGGTCGCCTGACCCGCATTTAACAGTAAAGCCAGAGGTATCTCAGCAAGTAGGCCATTATCTAATTTATTAATATCTTTATGAAAAGCCTTCTCGCCGGTTAAAAGAATTAGTGGTTTTTTATTCCTGATTGCTGTTTTTTTTAGAAAATGTATTGCCGATAATGCCGTGGCGCAGTGATTCAGGCTCAGAGTCATTGAATCCCAGTGGCCGATCCCATGCATTTTTGTAATATCTGATAACCAATTGTCATCAAAAAAAGTATTGTGTGTCTGCGTTTTTGCGTAAATCAGTAATCCTGTTTCTTGTTTAAGATAACTGTTTTTTTTTACGACTTCGTGAACCACCGCATTAAGCATTTCTTTATGTGTGCCGACATATTTTGCCACTGATTTTATAGAGTAGAAACGCTCTAAAACTTTACATTGCCCGGCTCTTAGATCGTAGGAAGATGCTAAGTCTGCAACAGGTACTAATGAAATGCGCTCATGCAACCTGTATAAACCGTTTAGAGGAAGCATTTTGAACTCTTATAATAAGTTATGGTTTTGTTGACGGCTTGTATAATCTCAGAAGTGGATTTGTTTTTTTGCCTGAAATTGCTCTGGACGCAAGAAATCCCATTTATGAATCCCAAAGATGGAATTGATAGTACGCCTGGCTACCTAATGTGGACACTGCTCTAAGCGAGGTTATGGTTTTCAAACTTTTTGGGGCTGGCGAGGTGTTCGCCGCGTATCCACTATTCGCGTATCTACTATTATTGGTCGCTAAGCACAGACGCATTGGGGATGAATATCACCACCCTAATCTGCGCTGAAATTTGCAGGATTTCATCAGAAAAAGTGATGGATAGCATAAGGTGAGTTGCGTTATGGGCTAACTTCATTACCATGTCGGCATTTTGCATTAATGCTTTCCGGCAATACGTCGGCAGGCGCCAGCGAGAGGATGCGGTGTTGCCCTTGTCTCACATTTCTCAGACCTATTGGATGAACAAAAAACGGGCGGCTATCCTGTTTTCCTGCATGTTGCTGAGCGCATTTTTAGTGATCAGTTGGAGCAGTTATCAGGTTGCCCGCCACTCGCTGTTCGACGAGATTTCAGAAAGCTCGTTGCCGCTTACCAGCGATAATGTTTATTCCGAAATTCAACGTGACCTGCTCAATCCTATTTTTATTTCATCGCTGATGGCGCACGACACCTTCGTGAAAGACTGGGTGCTGTCCAACGAAACGGAGCCGCAAGCGATGATCCGTTATCTCAGGGAAATTGATCGGCGCTTTAATACCGTGGTTTCCTTTTTCGTTTCCGATAATACCCGACGCTATTACGATCCGGAAAAGGTGACCCACACGCTTTCCGAGCAATCACCGGAAGATCAGTGGTTTTTCGATATTAAGAATGCACAGGATAACGAACCATACGATATTGAAATCGGTGTCGATCCGGAAAACCGTACTCGGATGGATATTTTCATCAACTACAAGGTATTCGATTATAACGGTAACTTTATTGGCGTTACCGGTGTCGGTCTGCCGGTGCAACGGGTCACCCAGTTGATTGAAAATTACGAACAGCGCTACAACCGCACCATTTATCTTGTCGATGAAAACGGCGACGTCATGCTTCACAGCAAGGGGTTTCGCCGGGCGCTGAACATTCATCAGCAGCCGGGATTACAACAGTTGGCAACCCAAATCCTGACGTCGCCGGGCGGTAACTATCAGTACTCATTGAACAACGAAAATATCTTTCTGAACACCCGTATTATTCCAGAGTTCGGTTGGAAGTTGATGGTGGAGCAGAGCAGCGAGCCGCACGACCAACAGCTGTGGCTTACCCTGCTGAAAAATACCGGGATTAGTATTACTGTCAGCATCACCATGTTGTTGATGATCTGGCTGACTATTGGTGCATATCAGCGGCGGCTTGAGTTGATGGCAACGACCGATAAATTGACCGGGCTGATAAACCGTCAGGCGTTTGAATACATTTTTCAGACCTTGCGTATTAAACAATCGACGCAGCACCGTACCTTCTCCATTATTCTGATCGATCTGGATCACTTCAAAAAAATCAATGACCAGTACGGGCATCACGTTGGCGATCAGGTACTGGTGCGAATCGCTCGATTGATGCAGCGGGCGATTCGCAAAACAGACGCCGCCTGCCGTTGGGGTGGTGAAGAGTTCGTGCTGCTGCTGGAAGGCTGTTCGCTGCATCAGGCTCACCACATCGCCGAGAAGATACGTCAGGCTGTCCGCTTTGCGCTGGTGTCGCATCGGCATCAGGTGATTAACCTGACCATTAGTTGCGGCATAGCGGAGTCGAATCCAGGCGAAAGCATCGACCACCTGATGCAGCGCGCCGACAACGCGTTGTATCAGGCCAAGCGTCAGGGGCGTGATCAGGCGGTTATGGCTGACTAAATGCGGCGAAAAACGTTCGTTATTCCATGTTGTAGGTATCGGACTTATTTCCATCATAATATTTTCAATATAAAGAGGGGATTATGCGTACTGTATCAACCTGTCATGCCGCGTATCGGGATGATATCGCTGACCTGATAACCCGCCGTCCGGTACCGGGGCCGGGCGTACCACAGGTGGACCCGTTTTTGTTTCTGAACCATCACGGTCCACAAGTGTACTTACCGAATAATCAGGGATTGCCTTTTGGGCCGCATCCTCACCGGGGATTTGAAACCGTAACCTTTATTCTGGAAGGCAGCCTGGTACATCGTGACAGCGGTGGTCATGAAAGCATCATCAACGCGGGTGGCGTTCAGTGGATGACGGCTGGTTCCGGACTGGTTCACTCTGAATTGTCGCCGGATGCGTTCAAACGCCAGGGCGGCGCAATGGAGATCTTGCAACTGTGGGTGAATTTACCCTCTCGCCTGAAGATGACGTCACCCCGATATATCGGTTTGCAACATGATGCCATTCCCCGCGTGCCGTTGGCATCGGGGCGGGGTGATATGCAGTTGATCTCAGGCACGTATGAGGGTGTAACCGGTCCTATTCCGTCGCTCACCGGCGTGTTTATGTCAGTCGTGCAACTGCAATCAGATGCTGAGGTGACGTTACCTGCACCGAAGGGAAACAACGTGTTTTTATATGTGGTGCGTGGTGCGGTGGGCATCGCAGGTACCCCTGTTTCACAGTGGAATCTGGTGGAGATGCATGATGATGGTGATACCGTTGTTATCAAGGCTACGGATGAGACGGTGTTGCTGTTTGGGTATGCGGAGCCGATAGACGAGCCTGTCGTGTCTTATGGGCCGTTTGTGATGAATACGCGCGAAGAGATCCAGCAAGCGATAGCGGATTACCATGCCGGGAAGTTTGATAAAGTTTGACCTGCATGGTCAGAGCAAACGGGCGATTGACGACGCCCGCACAACCGGCGAGGCAGGAGAACGTCCCCGGTTTGCAGGGAACAAAGCAACGCATCACGTTTACTGGTTAATAGGTCAGGTACGGGTGGCGTTAGAGAGAGGGTGAGCTTCCCGATAAGACGCTCACCCGTGTTTGCTGCCAGACAGGACGTGGTGTCACAACAGGCCGTCGTGACGTGCCTATATACAGCCATAAGATAGTAGTTAAGCACCTGATTCGTTACATCACGCGGTGTAAACCACGTAGAGCGGTATCGGTTCATTCGCCTGCGGTAGCGCCCGTGTGTATCGCTCCGTCTGTTCACAGATTTCCAATAACGCCGGGATGAGGTGTGCGGCGGCATTTAGACTGGCGCCCAACTGGTAGCGTTGTTCGGGTTCGATGCCGTCGCCATTTTGCAGCCGGTCGCCAAGTTCACTGAGTCCATGGCATAAACCAGAAACGGATTCAGCGGCGATAGCGCCAAGGTCACACAACTGAACCTCATCAAACTGGTAGAACGGCAGGCTGGCGATCAGGTCACGAAAAAGGGTGATGCTGCTGTCAGCGGGAGTCGCGTTGGTGTCCGTCATAATTAAGTCTTCCATTGCCAGATGGTTATGTCGCTACGCCTTCAGGTTCTAGGCTAAAGGTGTGGCCCAGACAAGGTTGGAACACCGGATCTGTTGGCCGGCCAACCTTCTGGTTGCCCTGCCTGAGCTACGGATACTTACTGAAAAACAACGTGTTTTTCAGCTCCAGATATTCGGGGTTCCACGCCCGGCTGCGGATGTTGCCGCCGCACACACACACTCTATGCCAGTCGTTAACAAGGTGAAATGGGCTGTATGGATTTACAGTGAGGTTGCGACTCGTTTTGGAATGATGCTCGCAATATGAACTTTTCAATCAGGAAGAACGTGCATTACATTTCACGCCTTTCTCTGTGGTGAGGATGGTGTTCCGGCTCACACCCCATGCTTCCCCCGTTTTTCCCTATTTACCGCCGCAAATCCTGGGTGCGTGACAACAACACCGGTGTGGAATGGCATCGCTTAGCATCGTTGCCAGTTTCATGGCTTTTATCGGGGGGGCAAGCGCTTCCTCCGCTTTCTGAGTATCCTTGCTTATCCCTTCTGCGTGTTGTTCCCCATAAACCGGTCAAATCCACAAAAACGGTCACATTCGGTCATGTTAATTTATTGATACATTTATTAGTGTGCTTATGTTAAGGCACGATAATGGCCGTTAAAACGGTACTTTTTGTGACATTCATCACCTTTAATTCTTCTGGTGATGCAAGTTTCATTTTTATTTTCCACCAGGATCACTGAATGCAGCCCCGCCATTTTCCCGCCCCCGGTCTTTTGCCCAGGGCACATTTTGTGTTCCCGCTATCCATTACCTTTATACCCACAGGAGGTCGCCATGTTGCCGATTGAGCGTCAGCAGCGCATTGTCGAGCAATTAACCGTACATGGTCGTGTATTGGTTTCAGAACTGGTGAAGTTATGCCAGGTGTCACAGGAAACCATCCGGCGGGATTTATCGCTGCTGGAAAAGAAAGGGGTGTTATTACGCAGTCACGGCGGTGCGATTATTGCGCAACGCAGCCAGGGAAATGTTCCGAATATAACCAGCGGGCACAGCGAACAGGAAGCCACATTTCGTCAGCGCATGAATGAAAATGTGTCGCAGAAAATGCAAATGGCTAAACGCGCGCTGGATTTTATCAGCCCCGGCGATTGTATTTTGCTCGACAGCAGCACCACCTGCTGGTTTTTAGCGCGGCAATTGCCGGATATTGAATTAACGGTATTAACCAATTCATTGCGCACGGTGCAAACGCTGGCACCGAAAGGGAATATTCGCACTATTTGTCTGGGTGGAGAATATTCTGACCGCTATGAAGATTTTAGCGGTGTGGTGGCGGAGCAACCATTAAAGGAGTTTTTAATTAATAAGATTTTCTTTTCCTGTAGCAGTTTGGGGAATGACGGTTATTTACGTGAGGGCAATGAAAATAGCGCCCATTTAAAACAACAAATGCTGCTGGCATCGGAAAGAAAATATTTATTAATGGACGCCAGTAAATTTTCTCATCCATCGTTCGCACGTATTTGTCATTACCGCGATGTGGATTTTCTGATTACCGACAGTTTGAAAGATAAAGCGCTTCAACAGGAACTGGCATGGAATGGCGTCAATATTATCGATTGTTCACAACGTCCGTCCGCCATGCAGTTAATTAATAACTCGATCGGAGAAGCATAATGAAAAAGACCTTACTCGCCTGTACCTTGCTGACGTTGTTTGCTGCTTCTGCACACGCCGCTGATAAGCTGCGCATGGGAGTGGTGGTGAAAATCGGCGGCATTCCGTGGTTTAACGCGATGGAGGCCGGTATCAAGAGTGAAGCGGCTAAACGCGGCATTGATGCCTGGCAGGTGGGGCCGACCTCGGCAGACCCGGCGTTACAGGTACGCGCAATTGAAGATCTGATCGCCCAGAAGGTGGACATCATCGGCGTAGTGCCGAACGACCCGAAAGTACTGGAGCCGGTACTGAAACGCGCTCAGGAAGCGGGCATCAAGGTGCTGGTGCACGAGTCGCCGGGACAGAATTACGCTGACTGGGATTTTGAGCTGGTTGACGCTAAAACCCACGGTGAGAACCACATGAAAGCGCTGGCGGACTGCATGAAAGGCGAGGGCAAATATGCCGCCTACGTCGGCAGCCTGACGGTGCCGCTACACAACGCCTGGGTTGATTCCGCCGTGGCGTGGCAGAAAACCCACTATCCGAAGATGGAACTGGTGGCGGATAAGTTCGGCGTTGGCGAATCGCTGGATGACTCTATCCGCACCACCAACGAGCTGATGTCTAAATACCCCGATCTGAAAGGCATTATCGCGTTTGGTTCGCAGGGCCCCATCGGTGCCGGTCGTGCCGTCATGGCGCGCAACAAGATTGACCAGATCTGCGTTATCGGTTCGTTTAGCCCCGGTCAGGGCCAGTCGTTGGTTAATCGTGGCGCTATCAAGGGCGGCTATATCTGGAATCCGATGACGGCGGGCGAGGTGTTCGTGCGGCTGGCGGATATGATCCAGAAGAAGGAAGCCATTACCGACGGCATGACCATCGATGGCCTGGGCAAAGTGAAGGTGGATAGCCAGACCCACACCATTCTCGGCAACACGACCGAGAGCCTGGATAAAGCTAACCTGCCGAAACTGGTCAAGATGGGGTTGTAAGCGATGAACGCGGCTGAACCACAGACGCTGATTGCGCTGGAGAACCTGTCGAAAACCTTCGGCGGCAACCGGGCGCTGAGCGATATCTCGCTGTCGCTGATGGCGGGAGAAGTGCACTGTCTGGCTGGCACCAACGGCTGTGGCAAGAGTACCTTGATCAAGGTGATATCCGGGGTACATGCCCCGGATAGCGGCAGCTGTATCCGACTGGGAGAAGGCGACGCACTCGCGCGCCTCACCGCCCGGCAGGCGCGTGATTTTGGCGTTCAGGTGATTTATCAGGACCTGTCGTTGTTTCCCAACCTGAGCGTGGCGGAAAACATCGCCTTCGAGCATAACCTGAACGGGTTGTTCGGCTGGTACAGCGCCCGCCGGGTGCGCGACACCGCGCAGCGCATCATCAACGAATTGCAGTTCGACCTGCAACTCGATGCCACGGTGGCGGCGCTGTCCATTGCGCAGCGCCAGCAGGTGGCGATCTGCCGGGCGCTGGTAGCGGAGGCTCGGCTGGTTGTCATGGACGAACCGACCGCCTCACTGACCCGCACCGAAGTCAACCAACTGCTGCGCACCGTGCGCTATCTGAAAGACAAAAACATCTGCGTGGTGTTCGTTAGTCACCGGCTGGATGAAGTGCTGGAGATCTCCGACCGGGTAACGGTGATCCGTGATGGCCGTAAGGTCGGCACCTGGCCTGCCAGCGAGATGGACGGCGCGCGGCTGACCGAGCTGATGACCGGCCTGACGCTCGACTATCAATTGAAAGCTCCCACCAGCAATCCGGATCGTGTGTTGCTGGAGGTGGAGAGGCTGAGTCGCGCCGGGCAGTACCACGATGTCAGCTTCCGGCTGCATCAGGGCGAAGTGCTGGGGCTGTGTGGGTTGCTCGGCTCCGGGCGTACCGAGCTGGCGTTGTCGCTGTTCGGCATGACCCAGCCCGACAGCGGAAAAATCTGGCTCGACAGCAAGCCGGTGCGCTTTCGTCACCATGAGGACGCCATCAAATCCGGTATCGGTTATGTGTCGGAAGACCGGCTGACGCTGGGGTTGATCCAGCAGCAGTCGGTGGCGGACAACATGGTGCTGACCATCCTTGACCAACTGCGCAGTCGCTTCCATCTGATTGACGAATACCGCAAGAACACGCTGATTCTGCGCTGGATCCAGCAACTGGGAGTGCGGGTGGCGGACCCGGAACAGGCGATCTCCACGTTGTCTGGCGGCAACCAGCAAAAGATCGTGCTGGCGAAATGGGTGCTGACCCAGCCGAGGATACTGATCCTCGACTCGCCCACCGTTGGGGTGGATGTGGGGGCCAAAGCCAGCATCTATCAGTTGATCCACCAACTGGCCCGTGAGGGGCTTTCCATCATCCTGATTTCCGACGAAGTGCCGGAAGTCTACTACAACTGCGACCGGGTACTGCATTTTCAGGATGGCACCATCCATGCCGAATACCGGCCACACGACATCGCGCAGCAGCAACTGGCGGAGGTGATCAATGCCTGACATATCCTGGTTGAAACCGCAGTCGAGCCAGGGCTGGCTGGCCTGGGTGCTGCTGTGTTTCGTGGTGTTTTTCTCCCTTGCCAGCGACCAGTTCCTGACGTGGCAAAACCTGCTCGACCTGGCGGATACCTATGCCGTTACCGGTATTTTTGCGCTGGGGTTGTTCGTGGTGCTGGTGACCGGCGGCATCGATATTTCGTTCGCGGCGGTGGCCTCGGTAACACAATACCTGATCGCCTCACTGTTCGTGAATGTTGGTCTTGATAATCCGGTGGTCAGCATCGGGCTGGCGGTGCTGTGCGGTGCGCTGCTCGGCATGATCAACGCCGTGTTGATCTACTCGCTGCGTATTGTGTCGATCATCATCACCATCAGTATGCAATCGCTGCTGTTTGGCTTGCTGATGTGGCTGACCAATGGCCACAGCCTGTACAGCTTGCCGGAATGGTGGGTGACGCTGCGCAGCGTGCTGCCGTTTACCGTCAACGGCCAGAGTTATCAGGTCGGCCTGCCGCTGACGCTGATGCTGGTGATCGCGCTGTTCACCTGGGTCCTGCTCAACAAAACCCACCTTGGCCGCCAGTTATACGCCACCGGCGGCGATCAGGAATCGGCAAGGCGCATCGGGATTCGCGTCGGGTTGATCCACCTGCTGGCTTACGGCTACCTCGGCGTGATGGCGGCAGTCGGCGGGCTGGTGCAGGTCTACCGTGTCGGCGAAGTGGTGCCGAATGCGCTGGTGGGCGGCGAACTGGACGTGCTGGCCGCCACCGTGCTCGGCGGTGCCAGCCTGATGGGCGGCAAAGGCACCGTCACCGGCACGCTGATGGGCGTGTTTCTGATAGCCATCCTCAAGAACGGCCTCAACCTGATTGGCGTCTCCAGCTATTTCATGAACATCGTCATCGGCGCGGTGATCATGCTGGCGATAACCGTTACCCACTACAAAAAACGGAAGGAAACCGATGTCAGTTTTACCTGAACGACAGGCGTATTCCGCCATGAACTCGATTGCCCGGTTACGTATCGCTGTCCGTCGGGCGGGTGGTGCGCATCCCGGCCTGCTGCTGCTGATAGCCATCGCGGTAGCCGCCTTTACGCTGGCGCTGCCGGGGCGGTTCTTCACAGGCTCTACCTTTATGAGCATGGCGTTTCAGTTGCCGGAATTAGGGCTATTCACGCTGGCGATGTTCGTCGCCATCCTGAGCGGCGGCCTGAATCTGTGCATCATCGCCACGGCTAATCTCACCAGCTTATTTATCGCCTGGGTGTTGCTGAGTTATTTGCCGTCCGGCGCCGGTACGGCACTGCAATTGCTGTGGCTGGGCATCGGGGTGCTGGGGGCGGTGGCGATCGCGGTGCTGATTGGGGTGATTACCGGGCTGATGGTAACCAAAGTGGGCGCGCACCCGATTCTGGTGACACTCGCCACCATGATGACGGTCAACGGCATCGGTATCTGGCTGACACGCGGCGCGGCGGTGAGCGGTATGCCGGAGGTGGTGCGCACACTCGGTTCCGGTACGCTGCTCGGCGTGCCGCTACCGCTCTATCTGTTCCTGCTGGCGGCTGCGGCGATGGCGCTATTTCTTGGCAAAACCCGTGCCGGCAAGTGCATTTACATGGGCGGCAGCAACATCAACGCCACCTGGTTTAGCGGCATCAACACCCACCGCATGTTGGTGCTGGTGTATGTCATTTCCAGTTTGTTGTGCGTGCTGGCCGGGCTGGTGATGATGGCGCGTTTTAACTCGGCACGCATCGGCTACGGCGACTCTTACCTGCTGCTGACAGTACTGGCGATCATTCTTGGCGGCGCTGACCCTAACGGCGGTTTTGGCCGGGTCACCGGCGTGGTGCTGGCGCTGGTGGCGTTACAGATCCTCTCCACCGGTTTCAACCTGCTGAACATCAGCCAGCATTTCAGTCTGGCGATGTGGGGCGCGGTGCTGATCGTGGTGCTGTCGCTCAAATTCTTTAAAAACCAATACATCCATTACCGGGCCGTGCGCCGCAGCGTGCAGCTGGCCCGCCAGTCATCGTTAAACGATAAAAAGGACGTCTGATGCGTACTCAACTTTCCCCCTCGCTGATGTGTATGAATCTCATGGAGATTAAGCAGCAACTGGCGGTGCTGGACTCGCGGGCCGATTTTCTGCACGTGGACATCATGGACGGGCACTACGTCAAGAACATCACCCTGTCGCCGTTTTTCATTGAACAGATTCGGCCATTTACTCGCGTGGCTATCGACGTGCATCTGATGGTGGAAGCGCCGACCGATTTTATCGATGCGGTGGCAAAAGCCGGGGCGGACGTTATCTGCCCGCACGCCGAAACCATCAACCGTGACGCGTTCCGGGTCATTAATCAGATTCGCGCGCTGAATCGCCGGGTGGGCGTGGTGCTTAACCCGGCGACGCCGGTATCGTATATCCATCACTACATCCACCTGCTGGACAAGATAACCGTGATGACGGTGGACCCCGGTTACGCCGGTCAGCCATTTATTCCGGAAATGGTGCGCAAAATCGAGGAACTGCGCAGCCTGAAAGCCCGGCACGGCTACCAGTACCTGATAGAGGTGGACGGTTCCTGCAACCAGCGAACCTACGGTACGCTGCTGGCGGCGGGTGCTGAGGTGCTGATCGTCGGTACATCCGGCTTGTTCGGCCTGCATGACCGGCTGGAGCAGGCATGGGATTTGATGCAAGGACACATCGCGCAGGCGAAGGGCGCGCTAAGCGAGTCTGTGTGATGACCGGCTGGTTGGGGGTGGATATCGGCGGCACCAGCACCCGGTTGCTGGTGATGGATGCACAACACCACTGGTCGGGGTTTCACAAAGTGCCGACCGCCAGTTGGGCGCGGGAGCCGGATGCGCTGGGCGCGCTGGCTGAGGTGTTGCGCCCGGCGCTGGCGACGGCGGACTGCGCCATCGGCGGCGTGATGCTGGGGTTGCCGGGTATCCTCAGTCATGACCGCCAGCAGGTGGTGTCGCTGCCGTTTATCCCCGTGTTGGATGACCAGCCGTTGGCGCGTCAACTGGCGGAACGGATAGGCGTGCCGGTAGCGATGGATAAAGACGTCAACCACCTGATGTTGTGGGATTTGCTGCAACTGAAGCGTCTGCCGCAGCACGCGGTGGGGGTGTATCTCGGCACCGGTTTGGGCAACAGCCTGTGGATCAACGGCCAGTTTTACCACGGCCAGCACGGCGGCTCCGGCGAGTTGGGGCACATTCCGTGGCCGGACAATCCGCGCCCCTGTCCGTGCGGCAACGAAGGCTGCGTGGAAACCGTCACCAGCGGCCATTGGTTGAGCCAGTGGGCGCAGCGGCACTGCCCGGAGCAGCCGCTTGCAACACTGTTTTCGACCCAGCGCGACCACCCGGACCTGTGCGCGTTTATTGACCGGCTGGCGAAAACCATTGCGGCAGAAATGAATATTCTGGACCCGGAATACCTGATTTTGGGGGGCGGGGTGCCGGCAATGGCGGATTTTCCGCTGCAACAGTTTCAGTCGCGGCTGGAGCGCCATTTGCGCCCACCGGTAACCCGACGCGGGTTGAAACTGGTGGTCAGTGCCGCGACCGATCACACTGGGTGCCGTGGCGCTTGTCTGGCAGCGGAGCGTTATTTCGGGAGATAACGCTATTGGGGACGATGACGCGATGACGTTATTGGAATGAGAACCTCGTTGAGGGAGAACCGGTATGAAAGGCAAGGTGTGCGTGTTTGGCTCGTTCAATCTGGATATCGTCTCGCATATGCAGCGCTTTCCGGCGCCTGGCGAGTCGCTGATTGCCCAGCACAGCATGATGGGACCCGGCGGCAAGGGCGCCAATCAGGCGATGGCGGCGATGCGTGCCGGGGCGCGGGTGCACTATATCGGCAAGGTTGGGCGGGATGATTTCGGCTCTTACGCCCGTCGCCATCTGGAACACAGTGGGTTTGATGCTATCACCCTGTTTACCTGCAAGGAAAAGCCGACCGGCAACGCACTGATTTACGTGGCGGGGGATGATGCCGAAAACATGATTTCAGTCTACCCCGGCGCTAATCTCACCGTCACCGCTGCTGAAGTCGCCCGCTGTCGGCCAACAGTGGCGGCGGCTGATATCCTGCTGATGCAACTGGAGAATAATCTGAGCGCCATCCAACGCATGATGGACACCGCTCGTGAGGCGGACACCTACGTCATCGTCAACCCGGCACCGTGGCAGAAGGTCAGCAATGCGTTTTTGCGTCACGTCGATTTGCTCACGCCCAATAGCACCGAGGCGGCCCAACTTACCGGCGTTGCCGTTAATGACTGGGAGAGTGCCGAACGTGCCGCCGAGGTGCTGCACGATAAAGGGGTGGCGAAACTGGTGATCACGCTGGGTATGCAGGGGGCTTTGCTGTCCACTGGCGATAGTCTGGCACGCATCCCGGTTTTCCCGGCACAGCCGAAAGACACCACCGGTGCTGGGGATGCCTTCAATGGCGCACTGGCAGCCCGGCTGGCGGCGGGGGAAGCGCTGGCCGAGGCGGCGTTGTTTGCGTCTGCTTACGCCGCAGTATGTGTTGAACGGGAAGGGGCGGCCAATGCCATGCCGCTCTACGCCGACGCGCTGGCGCGGCTGCACGCCTGGCCGACAAAGGAAATAGAATGGCTGCGCGGCGGCGCGTCCGCATCAGATAGCGTTATCACTGATACAGCAAACGACACAGCTGCAACGCCATAAAAATCATGTAGCAGCCTATCAGGCTGTCGATGACGCGCCAGGTGGTCGGGTTGGCAAAATAACGCGAACAGGCGGCGGCCATGTAGCCGATGGTGTAGAACCAGAGCAGCGAGGCGCTGACGGTCCCGGCCAGATAACACAGCTTCAGATCGGGGGCGATGCCGGAGGAAATGCCGCCGATAATCACCACCGTATCCAGATAAACATGCGGGTTTAGCAGGCTGACCGCCAGACTGGCGCTGATCACCGTGCGTCGGCGCAAACCATCCGCCTGTGAGGTGATCGTCAGCTGGTTGTTGCCGCGCCAGGCGCTTTTCAGCGTGTTATAACCATACCACAGCAGAAACAGCGCCCCGGCCAGCGTCAGCGCGGTGATCGCCGGTTTACTGTCGTTAATGATTTTCCCCAGACCCAGCACGCCGAGCGTCATCAGTACCAGATCGCATAAAAAGCACACCGAACTGACCCAAAACACATGCTCCCGGCGCATCCCCTGACGCAATACGAATGAATTCTGCGCGCCAATTGCGACGATCAAACCGGCACCGGTCATAAAACCGGTAATAAATACAGGTAACGGCATGATTTCTCTTTAGTTACAGATGAATTGAAATTACAGGTGAATTGAATAATGCAAATAATAACAACGAGTTGTGCGGTGATACCGCCAGCCTGTTGCTCGGTGTGGATAATGGATACATTCCGGCGATAAGGCCAATGAATAGATTTAATCTGTAATTAGGCGGACTAATAGATCGAGCAGTTAATGTTTCCCGAAAAGATGCTCACGATGGTGCTGAATATGCGCAAGGTTAGGCGCGTGATTTTGCTCTTTCGGCAAGCGCAACGGCTTGCCTTCATATTGCTCAAACTGGTTTTGCACCATCTCGCTGCTCAGCATTTTGAGGCGTGGCGAGAGCAATAACTCCAGATGATCATTAAACCCGATCAAGCCTTGGTCAAAGGCTTTGTCGTGCAGCGCAGACAAACACAACCCGTTGCTAGGGTCTAAACGGTGTTCGGCAATGTCTTTCCATGGCCGAATATGGCTGGCGATCAATAAGATCGGTTCTTCCAACCCGGTAATACAGCAGCGTTCATCGTAGGCTTTTAACACCCGCTTGCGAAACTGTTTCTGGCCGACGCGTGCTGTGGTGGTGACCAGACGTTCGTGGCCGTAATAGTCGGGCGGATTGTCTTCCTGTGCATGAGAGGGGGTTTCATCCGGCGCTGCCAGCGCCGCTATCGCCTGTTGGCATTGTTGCTCGAAGGTTTCCGGGTCACGATCCAGTTCTTGCCACAGCTCCCGGTCGGCTTTAGAGGCTTGACGTAATCCGCTACGCCCAGAATCGGTGATTACCGGGTCAAGACTGGCGATATTTACCAGTTTCATCGCCAGCGCAGAAGGGGTTCTGCCAATCAGCCCGGCGTAGCGGATAATCTCAGGGTTGCGGGAGTGGAGCTTGCCGAACGGTAATTGGCTGTACAAGGTAAACGCAACCAGTAATTGGTTACGCGTCCAGAGCGTGGAGGCGGCCATGCATGTTCCTGCAAGTTAACGTATCGTGTTAGTCGATGCGCTAACTATGCCAGGCGGCATCAAAAAAATCATGCGCTTCATCAACAGGATGACGCACAAATTGCTTCGTGAATCAATTGCGACTTCCTGCCAAACCCAGTAGGGTGATGGGTACAAAAAACGTGCGGCGGGAGGCCTTGCCGCGCACTTCACGCCTTTTATTTTCGGACATCATTTTGAACGCAGCAGTCACTTCTTCGGGTACGGATTCCGTCGCTGACGGATTACCGATGCCGGCGCGTCTTGGCGCCATTTTCGCTATTGCGTTTGGCATTGCTATGGCGGTGCTGGACGGCGCTATCGCCAACGTGGCGTTACCCACCATCGCCGCCGATTTTAACATTAGCCCGGCGTCGTCTATCTGGATCGTCAATGCGTATCAACTGGCGGTCACCATGACGTTGCTGTCGCTGTCGTCGCTGGGGGATATCGTGGGCTACCGCCGGGTCTATCTGGTCGGGTTGGTGCTGTTTACGCTGATGTCGTTTGTCTGTGCGTTGTCGGATTCGCTGACGACGCTGACGCTGGCGCGCATTCTGCAGGGGCTGGCAGCTGCTGCGCTGATGAGTGTCAACACCGCGTTGATCCGGCTTATCTACCCTAAAACCCGATTGGGACGAGGTATGGCGATCAACTCGCTGGTGGTGGCGGTGTCTACCGCTGCCGGGCCGACCATTGCCGCAGGGATTTTAGGCGTGGCGTCGTGGCAGTGGCTGTTTGCGATTAATGTGCCGTTCGGCATGGTTGCGATGCTATTGGGTTGGCGTTTTTTGCCGCGTAACGACGGGATGAAGGCGCAGCGCTTTGATGCCTCCGGCGCGCTGCTGAACGCACTGACCTTCGGGCTATTTTTCATCGCGCTGGGTGGCTTTGCTCACCAGCAGAACGGCTGGCTGGTGTTGGGCGAATTGTTGCTGACCCTGCTGGTGGGGGGCTATTTTTTCCGCCGTCAGCTCAACCAGCCCTATCCGTTGTTGCCGGTGGATCTGCTGCGTATTCCGATATTTGCGCTGTCGATGGGCACGTCGGTCAGTTCGTTCTGTGCGCAGATGCTGGCGATGGTGTCGCTGCCGTTCTATTTCCAGAGCGTGCTGGGGATGAATGAAATCGAAACCGGCTTGCTGCTTACCCCCTGGCCGTTGGCGATCATGGCGGTAGCTCCAGTTGCAGGGCGTTTGCTTGAGCGCATCAATGCCGGGGTATTGTGCACCATTGGATTGTCGTTGTTTGCGCTGGGGCTATTCTCGCTGGCCTGGTTGCCGACGTCGCCAGGCTATCTGGACATTGGACTGCGCATGGTGCTGTGCGGCGTGGGTTTCGGGTTGTTTCAGTCGCCGAATAATCACACCATCATCAGCGCGGCACCCCGTCATCGCAGCGGCGGTGCCAGCGGTATGCTGGGCACCGCCCGACTGGTGGGGCAGACCACCGGTGCGGCGCTGGTGGCGCTGATGTTCAACCTGTTCGGCGGGCAAGGCACCCATGCATCGTTGGTAGCCGCAGGTACTTTCGCCACATTGGCCTCCGTGGTTAGCGGCCAGCGGATTTCGCGTCTGAAAACGGACTAGTCAGGTTGTTGCCTGATGGTGGGCAGGCGCTGAAACGACGGCAACGCGCAGAGGCGTTGAGTCAGTTGATGTGCCTGCTCAGCGCTCACCAGATTGGTGAATCCCAGCAGTAATCCCCCAGCGCTGTTTGCCCGTTGCCGCCACTGGCTGAGCGCTTGCACCGACAACCCAGCGGTAATGGCTTGCGCGGCGATATCCCTGTCATGCTGGCCTTCCAGCGCTAGTCTGGCCAGCAGATGCATTCCGCCTGCGCTGGCATGAAGGTTTACCCGGTTACCTGCCAGTGCGGTGATCGCCTCTTGCAGGTAACGGCGGCGCTCAGCGTAGAGTGTGCGCATTTTTCTGATATGTCGGGCGAAATGCCCCTGCTCCATAAAGTCGGCGGTGGTGGCTTGCGCCAGTATGAACCCGTTACTGTGCAGAATTTGCGCCGTCTGCTGAAATACCGGGATCTGTGCCTGTGGCACCACCAGATAAGCCAGCCTGAGGCCGGGGAAAAACACCTTACTGAATGTGCCGGTATAGATAACCCGTTCGTCGTTATCCAGACTTTTTAACGCAGGCAAGGGCCGACCGTGATAGCGGAATTCACTGTCGTAATCATCTTCGATAACCCACGCCTCCCGGCGAGCCGCCCACGCCAGCAACGCCAGACGCCGTGGTAACGATAGCGCGACGCCAAGCGGACTCTGATGGGTGGGGGTCACGACGGCGAAGCGGGCGTGCCCCGCGTATTGCTCGCCTGCGGCCACATCGAGACCGTCTTCATCCACCGATACCGGGGCCAGTTGCATACCGGCGTGCAGCAGAAAACGGCGTGCCAGCGGATAACCGGGGTCTTCATACCAACCGAGATCGTCGGGTTTGAACAGTGTCCGACAGATCAAATCCAGCGAGCAGTGGTAACCCGCAGTAATAAAAATCTGTTGCTCTGAGCAGGCGATACCACGAGAGACGCCGAGATAGGCGGCAATCGCGCGGCGTAACGGCAGGTATCCCTGTGGGTCCGGGTAGGCCAGCGCATTACCAGCCAACGTTCTCAGGCGTTGCCCAACCAGCCGGTTCCAGGTTGTGCGTGGAAAAGCATCCAGAGCCGGTAGTCCCAACTGAAAAGGCAAAGTAGCCGGGCTGTCCGGTTCTGGCGGTGGGCGTGATGACGCCGGAGCGACGGGCGCATGGGAGGGCGTCAGGTTTGCCAGCCCAGGTGAAACAATGGTGCCGGCTGGTCCACGCGGCAGCAGATAACCTTCGCTTGTCAGCCGCTGATAGGCGGCTTCTACCGTGCCGCGCGCCAGATTCAGTTCGCTGGCCAGGCTGCGTACCGAGGGAACTCGCTCGCCGGGGCGTAATTGCCCGCTGGCGATGGCATCCCGAATACGCTGGTAAAGCTGTTGATTGAGAGGTGTGGACGGCGCTGGCGAAAACGGTCTGGTCAGAAAATCCATCACTATGTCCTTATCAAAGCGACATTTCTTGCCCCTATTGAATGGGGCATTGTTGGCTTACAGTAGCCCGCATTGCAACCCTCTTCATCGCGTAAGGATCGAAATGATGGCTGACATTCATCTGGCATGGGCCAGTAGTCAGGCGGAACAACTGGCGTGTTTTAGTCTGATGCAGACCTTGCGACCGCATTTAACCGACAGCGAGCAATTTGTTCGTCAGGTGCAACGGCAGGCACAGCATGGCTACCAGTTGCTGGTCGCCTGGCAGGCCGATGTTGCGCTTGGGCTCGCTGGGTACCGGGTGCAGGAAAATCTGGTGTATGGGCGCTTTCTGTACGTTGATGACCTGGTATGCCGGGACGAGGTGCGCGGGCAGGGCATTGGCGATCGGCTGATGCAGGCAATGTATCAGGAAGCGACACGCGAACAGTGTGCCCAGCTGGTGTTGGATTCTGCGTTATCCAATGCGTTAGCTCACCGTTTCTATTTTCGTCAGGGGCTGTTGGCGCGAGCCCTACGTTTTAACGCGCCGATCCACAGTGGAGAAACACGATGAGTACATTACGTTTGCCGTATGCCACGCTGTCGCCGGAAGCCTACCAGGGGCTGTTGATGACCAAAAAAGCGCTGGAGAAAAGCACGCTCGGTCTTGAACTGATCGAACTGGTTTATTTACGCATTTCGCAAATCAACGGCTGTGCCTTTTGTTTAAACATGCACGCAGGATGGTTGCGGCGCGCAGGCGTCAGCAATGAAAAAGTAGATAGTCTGGCTGGGTGGCGGGTGTGTTCGTTGTACAACCCACGTGAGCAGGCCGCGCTGGCGTGGACGGAGTCGCTGGTGGATGTGGCGCAGACCCATGCGCCGGACGAGCACTTTGCACCGCTGCGTGACCACTTCACCGAGGCGGAGATCGCCGATCTTTGCTTTGCCATCGCCCTGATGAGCGCCTTCAATCGGCTGGCTATCGGAGCACGTCAGTAACACGGGTGCTGCAACAGCACCGTGGCAGTGTTCGGTATTGGCTAATGCGCCGACCCTTCTCCGTGTTCATAGCGCCTTCAGCACCTGCAACGCAGGGGAGATGCTGCATGGGGTCACCTTGCTCTTGGTTACCCCATGCAGCTTTCATCGTTGCAGGAAGCTGGCACGATGAATCTGCGTGCCGCCAGGGCGGTTAATGCTGTAATTTTGCCTGTTTCAGGGTGTTGAACAGCCGCGCTTTGTCGTACTCGCTGAGGTTTTTCTGGATAACCGTGTGCATAAACGCGGTGTGATTCAGATGGCTCAGGCTGCCGCCCTGCTTGCGCAGCGTATCGGCGAGTTGCTGGAGCAGCATACCGTTTAGTTTGGCTATCTGAGCACGCACTTCATCCAGCGAGCGTGGTTGCCAGTTTTTTTCCGGCACAGCCAGCCAGTCGGCGCGATAGCGATACTGAATTGCCTTGGCGGCATCCATCTGTGCCTGAATAAATGGTGTCACCGAATCGGCGTCCAGCCCGTACTGTGTTGCCTGCTGTCGGCTGGCTTTCAGTACATTGTCCTCCTGTTGCAGATCCTCAATCGCCAGATGATGAGCCGCTTTGTAGCCTGCAACATCTTTCATGTAGCTAAGGCGTTGGCTAACCAGTGATGCCAGATCGGTGCTTTCCGCGGCCAGCGCACTGGTGCTTATCAGGCAGGCTGCCAGACACATTGTCCGTAGCATATTGTCTCCAGATGGTTGTAAAGAAAGTTATAAGAAGGCAAAGTCGCCTATCGGCCTTGTTATTGCTACCGTTGTCGGCAGCGCACATGGCAAGTAACGCATGACTATCTTAAGTGCATAATATGGAAGGATGGGGGATCTGGTGGTTACGGATTCGTAACCAGACGTACATTATTTTTTGCATTTTGTGCGATGATTTCTGAGTGTGACTGTATGAATTAACGTTATCCAGCGGCACAACAGCCCCGACTACACGCGCTTTGCCGCTGTTTTTTGCCCGGCATTCGCTGATGATGAAAAAAAACCAGCAACGAAATCGGATTCACTTTTATAAAATATTCATACCGTTGGACATATGTTGATACGTTACGCCAAATGGTCTGGCTGGGGTGAAGGCAGTGGTGTGTTTGCCGATTTACGCCGCAGGCCAATCAACAACCCGATACCTGCCAGCAGTGAAAGCACGATAGCGATATACATAAACCGGGTCAGCGGCCAGCTATAGTGTTCGGACAAAAACAGAAATCCCCCCATCAGCGGCAATACCGACTGGTTCAACATTAGTATCAGTGATGAGGTACTGGCCAGCCGCTCGTAGGGGATCAGCGTCAGGCGCAGCGTGCGCATGATATTGCCGGTAAAAACCTTGCCGACGATGGCCAGCGCGTAAAATGTCAGGAATGCTCCTAATTGGTCGAGCGTGGTGGTCAGTAGCAGCGAAGCGATGACAATCAGGCCAAGCCCTGTCGCCAGCAGTGCCTCCCGGCTCAGGCGATTGAGCGCCGCACCGTAAACCAGCGTGGATAGAAATCCCGCCGCACCGGCGCAGATATCGATGAAACCGAAATATTTCACCGGCAGTTCCATCTGATTTTTAATCAATGCCGCACCGCTGGATTCCACCAGCCCATCAAACATATTATTTCCTGCTGCCAGCACGATCATCAGAATAATAAATGGATTGCGGATTATAATGAGTAACGGAAATCGTTTTTTCGGAGCTGAGTGTGGTGCCTTGATTTTATTTTTTGGCGAAAGTTCCGATGTGGAAGAAAACAGGCGAGAGGTGAGAAAATAATAAGCGTTGCATAAATAGAGGGTGGCGGCGATATACAATAGTGTCAGAAAACCATATTCGTATAGTAACATGCCCATCACCGGTCCCAGTACCATGCCGAGTAAATCCAGCCGGGTGAGCAGATTAGCATCCCTATCAATGTCGCGGCTGTGGGCGGCGATCAGCTTTTCCACTGCGGTGATGGTTTGTGCATTGCCGATGGAGACTCCAGCACCCAGCAACCCACAGGCTAACGCCAATATCAGCGGTTGTTCGGCGAAATTCAACACCAGACAAAGCAGCAGGCAGCCGAACGCCTTGGTTGCATCAGAGGCGATGGAGACAGGGCGGACGCCCATGCGGTCAATCAACACACCCAGCACCGGGGTTAACACAATACGCGGCAGCCACCCTATTGAGTAAGACAAACCGGAATAAACCAGGCTTTGGGTTTCAGCATAAACCAGTACCGGAATCAGGAACACCATCAGGCCATCAGCGATAAACACTAAGGCGAGAAAAAAGAGTAAAACCGGATTCATGGGATAAATACCCTTGATTGCATTACCCGACAGACTTCAGGTTATGTTTTGTAAATTAAAAAAATGACATAACGAAAATGAAAAAATAAGCGTTACGACATCGTATAAGTGGCTAAATATAATAATGTGTTATCAGGAAAGTAAATATTTATTTATTGACAAAATAGGGAATAAGTATTTTTTATTTAGAATAATTTTACCGCTTATTATCAATAGTGAAGATCAGCGTTGAGTACATCAGTCATGTTGTTGTCATGAGTTTTTGGTTATTGTGTGATGATTTATACCCTAAATAATTCGAGTTGCAGGACAACGCGCTCGCGCGTTGAACAACGCAACGCGTTGGCCCGTTAGGGCAAGGCTCATATGAGCCTTGTAACGCGGTAACCGAGTGACAAATTCGTCGGGAACGAATTTGACCAGCCAACGCACCTGCAACTTGAAGTATGACGGGGATATATGAATTGGCGCAGGAGAAAGACATGGATTTACTCGCGTTTGAACAGGCAATAAGTCAATATGTCGCCCGTCATCTGGCGGACTCTGTGGATAGCGCACATGATCACCATCATTTGGTGCGTGTAGCAAATAGCGCCCGGCATATCCAGCGGCTGGAAGGCGGTGATCTGCGGGTGATAATTGCCGCCGCTTATCTGCATGACATTGTGCTGGTGCCGAAGAATCATCCTGATCGCCGCCACGCGTCCCGCATGGCGGCGGAAGAGGCCGTACGCATTCTGTCACGGGATTTCCCTGATTTTCCCCACGCGTTATATCCGGCGCTGTTCCATGCAGTCGAAGCACACAGTTTTAGCGCGGGTATTATGGCACAAACGCTGGAGGCCAAAATCGTGCAGGATGCCGACCGGTTGGATTCGCTCGGTGCACTGGGGTTGGCGCGGGTGTTTTATGTAGCGGGCATGATGGGGCGTCCGTTGTTCGATCCGCAGGATATGTTTGCCTGCGAGCGTGAGCTGGATGATCGTCTCTACACGCTGGATCACTTCCGCGTTAAACTGATACGCCTGCCGGAAACCATGAATACGGCTGAAGGCAAACGCATCGCCGAAGCCAATGCCTCCTGGCTGGTGGATTTTCTTGCCAAGCTGGCTGGAGAAGTGAGCGGCGACCCGACTCAGCCAGACCCGCAGGTTCGCGCGCGTTTTAGTGCCTGGCATCCCTGGCTGACCTGACGATGGGTTACCCTGCGGCTTTTTTCTGTTTATATAACACCAGACCGCTGGGGTGGCATCATGTCATAGCGTGTCGAATCATGATATCGATAAATGAAACTGCTCAGTCAGAGGGGGATGATGCATGAGAACGCTGGCGCATGGTCATGATAAACCCATAGGCAATCAAAGCCTGGTGCGAGGGTTTCTGCTGCTTGAAATTTTAAGTAATTACCCGAATGGTTGTCCGTTGGCGCATCTGGCTGAGCTGGCTCAGCTCAACAAAAGCACGGTACATCGCTTGCTGCAAGGGTTGCAGGCATGTGGGTATGTCACTCCGGCGCCAGCGGCGGGCAGTTACCGTTTGACGACGAAATTTATTCGCGTTGGGCAGACATCGCTGGCACCGCCAGAGGTTCTCCGGCTGCTTGCGCCGCCGTTGCAGGCATTGAACGCCGCTACCGGGGAAACCGTCAATTTTTCCAGACGTGACGGTGATTACTGTATCCTGATCCACAAGCTGGAACCCACCATCGGTATGTTGCGCACGCGTGCTTATCTGGGGCAGCAGATGACCTTGTTCAGCTCGGCAATGGGGAAACTGTTTCTGGCAGACGACACCAAAGACGCATTTTTTTCCTACTGGAGTCATCATCAACCGCACATTCGCAAACTGACCCCGTATACCATTACCGATCCGATACAGATGGCGCGAGAACTGGAAGATGTGCGTCAGCGTGGGGTGGCGTTTGATCGTGAAGAGCACGAAGTCGGTGTATCCTGCATGGCAGCGCCAGTATTCGATGCGCATCAGCGCGTGAAATACGCTATTTCGTTGTCGCTTTCTTCGGCCAAGCTGCGCCAAATTGATGAGGACACGTTGTTGACGCCGCTGCGTCAGACCGCTCAAACGCTCTCTCAGGCACTGAAAACCCTGCCCGACGAAGCGTGAATCTCATCCATAGCGGGACGTTGCTGCGAAGGGAACGGAAAGGCGAGGTAAGACGTGAGGGGCCAGCAGTGAGAGGTAAGACGTGCGAGGTAAACAGCAAGCGGGCCGTCGTGTGACGGCCCGGTAAGTTGGATCAGTTAAGGCGTAATGCGGACGGCTGCTGGGCTTCCAGGTGGAAGAAGCGGACGGAATCGCGCAACTGCTCGCTCTGTTCCGTCATCGACTGAGCGGCGGTGGCGGCTTGCTCAACCAGCGCAGCGTTCTGTTGGGTTACCCGGTCCATCTGCTCGATAGCAACGCTGATTTCCTTGATCCCCTGATGCTGTTCGTTGGACGCCATCGAAATTTCCGCCACGATATCGGTGACCTTGCTGACCGCGCTGACGATCTCTTCCATGGCCTGACTGGCGGTATCGGCATGACGGGAGCCATCGGTGATTTTCTCTACCGTGCCTTCAATCAACGTTTTGATCTCTTTGGCGGCGTTCGCACTTTTTTGTGCCAGACTACGTACTTCTCCGGCGACGACGGCGAATCCCTTGCCTTGTTCGCCTGCGCGTGCCGCTTCCACCGCAGCGTTAAGCGCCAGAATGTTGGTCTGGAAAGCAATGCCTTCGATCACCGAGATAATATCGACGATTTTCTGCGAACTGGCGGAAATTTCATGCATACGTTTGAGCATGTCGTCTACCACATTGCCGCCGTGTACCGCGGTTTGAGACGTCTGGCGCGCCAGTTCGCTGGCCTGATGGGCGTTGTCGGCGTTGCGTTTTACCGTTTCAGTAATCTGCTGCATGTTGGAAGAGGTTTGCACCAGCGACGCCGCTTGCTCCTCGGTACGCTGTGACAAATCGCTATTTCCCTGAGCCATTTCATTGGCGGCAAGCGAGATAGATTCACTACCTTCCACGATACCCCGAATGATTTCAGCCAGTTTTTCGTTCATGAGTTTCATGGTCGCCAGCAAACTGTTGGTGTCACCGGCACGCAGCGCGATAGGAACACGCAGATTCCCTAATGCAACCTGATTCATAATGGCTGACGCGTAATCAGGTTCGCCGCCAAGCTGACGTGACAGACTGCGGGTAATTAACGTGGTGATGACGGCGGTGGCAATCAGTGCCAGCACCAGCAGGCCGGATAGTGTATACAGCGCATCTTTATAGCCAGCTTCCGAGGCGACGCCGGCCTGTTCACCTGCCGCAATTTCCATATCCACCAATTGCGCCAGATCTTTCATTAACTGGGTGCGATATTTGGAGGAGACGGCGCCGCTGATTTTACTGGCTTCGTCCAGCCTTCCGTTGTTGACGGCATCAATGACTTTACTGTTAACATCAACAAAGTTCTTAAAATTATCAACAACCTGATTGAATAACGCTTGTTTGTCCTGCGGCGCATTCTTCAGCAGGTTAGCGTAATTGGCCTGAGCTTTAAGGAATATATCCTGATTCTGCAATAACTCGACCCGATGGCCTTCGATTTCCTGCGGTGTTTTCGACGCAATATATTGCACCTGTTGCAGCCGTATTTCCGACAACATACCACGCATTTCCAGCGTATAACGGACACCGGGCATACGGTTATTCTTGAACGTGCCAACATTATTGTCACTGGCGTTGAGCTGGTAAATCGCCACAATACCGAGCAACAGCATCATGACGATGAGCACGGAAAACCCTAGCAAGAGTTTTGAAAAGACGGTTAATTGTGAGAGTTTTTTCATCGCGGTTTTCTTTTTAATTAAGAGAAGGTGTCTTTAGTTACGGCATGATAATTCAAAAGTCTGTTCCGTTTTATAGAGTGAATCGTGATTTTGGCAAATTGTTTTTTTATTTTTGGAACGATGGTTTTGTGATCCCGGTTAGTGATTTTTGGTCTTTTGTGAATAAAACGACGCGTATCTGAGGGCTATGTAGATCAGAGGTAGATAAATAGAAAAGCACTGCCAGTAATACGATGTCGTACCTTATGAATAACTCTATGATCAACGTTAATTGCCGTTGCCTGCATGATGCCGCATGAATCTCGTCACGATGGCTTGATTCGTTTGCCGCAAATAATCAAAGCAATACAGCCCATCTGATGTGGGCTGTATCTTTCGGGAGGCGCTGATTTGATGATATGCGCGTCTTAGCAACGAAGATTCTTAGCAACGGTGAGTCTCAACAACAGTGAGTCTCAACAACAGTGGATGGACCTCCCCCATTACCGGCTAACCACCACCGGGGCGACGGTGGAAAGTAATTGCCGGGTATAGGGGTGTTGTGGTTGAGAGAATATCTGTTCCACGGTACCTCGCTCTACCACATCGCCATCTTTCATCACCGCAATCCGATGACTCATGTGCTGCACTACGCCCAGATCGTGAGAAATAAACACCATCGACAGGTGCAGGCATTGCTGCAACGCCACCAACAGGTCCAGCACCTGCGCCTGCGTGGTGACATCGAGCGCCGATACCGGTTCGTCACAAATCAGCACATCCGGCTCCGCCGCCAACGCCTGTGCGATGGAGATACGCTGGCGCTGCCCGCCGGACAACGATGGTGGCCGTCTGGAAAGCAGCGTTGGCGATAACCCTACCAGTTCCAACAGGGTAAGAATACGTTGCTGACGGGCGTGTGGGCTGAGATCGCGTCGTAGCCGCAACGGTTGCAACAGGATCTGTTCAATGGTGAACTGCGGATCGAACGAGCTGAGCGGGTCCTGAGTGATGGTCTGGATTCGGGCGCGCAATGGGCGGCGTTGCCGTTCGGCCAGTGTGCTCCAGGGGTGGCCGGACAGGCGCACTTCACCGCTGTCCGGTGACTGTAACGCCAGCATCACTTTCCCCAGCGTGGTCTTACCTGAACCGGATTCGCCAACAATGCCCAGCGTTTCGCCACGTTCCACCGCCAGCGAAATGTTGTTTACCGCGGTCAGGCGGCTGCCATCCGGGCGTTTGAACCAGACAGAGACTTCATCTACCTGCAACGCCAGCCCGCTCTTTTTGCCTGCATCGCCAGCGCCGGAGAGCACGCGCGATGCCTGCGCACTGAGCGGGTTTGCTCCTGCCAGCCAGTTGCCACGGGTGGCGGCAGTCGGAATTGCCGCCAGTAGCCTGCGGGTGTATGGGTGTTGCGGCGCGGACAGCACCTGTCGTGCCGGGCCGTGCTCCACCAACTCGCCTTGTTGCATCACCATCACTTGATCGGCGACTTGCGAAACCACCGCCAGATCGTGGGTGATCAGCAGCACGCCGTGCCCGGCTTGCGCCAGAGTGGTAAACAGCGTGAGTATCTGTTGCTGGACGGTGGCATCCAGCGCGGTGGTAGGCTCGTCGGCGATCAATAGTTTGGGTCCGGCAGCCAGCGCTGAGGCGATCAGCGCCCGCTGGCGCAAACCGCCGGACAGCTCATGCGGGTATTGTGCGGCACGGTTGGCAGGATCGGGAATACCGACCTGAGCCAGCAGTTCAGCGACGCGGGTTGCTACATCGTCACGCGAGGCCAGTTTATGGGTCAGCAGTGGTTCTGCCACTTCCTGCCCGATGCGCCGCAGCGGATCGAGCGATACCAGCGCATCCTGCAAGACAAAGCCGATCTCCCGGCCTCGCACTTGTTGCCATTGCCGGGCACTCAGTTTTTGCAGATCGCACCGGTTACCGTCATGGCACACCAGTTCAATGGCGTTGGCCTGAATGTGCGCCCGTTCACCCGCCAGACCAACCAGCGTGCGGGCGGTGACCGATTTACCGGAACCGGATTCGCCCACCAGCGCCAGTATCTCCCCCGGATTGACCTGAAACGACAAATTGCGCACCGATTCCACCGGCCCGTACGGGCTGGGGAAGGTCACGCTCAACCCATCAACGCGCAGTAATGGCTGCGAAGCAGACTGACTCATGCCGTCCCCCTGGCCAGAATGGCCTGCAAACGCCGGCCCAGCAGAGTGATAACGATCACCGACAGCGCGACAACGCTGGCGGGAAACAGGCTGGCCCAGGGGGCGATATCCAAAAAGTTGCGGCCATCGGCCAGTAGTGCGCCCCATTCGGCGGTAGGCGGCACCACGCCAAGCCCAAGAAAACTCAGTGCCGAGGCGGACAATACCGCATTGCCGACGCCAATGGTCGCCAGAATCAGCAATGGTCGTAAGGTGTTGGGAATGATATGACGTATCACGATGTACAACGGATGTTCGCCCAGTGCGACGGCATGTTCCACATAGCCAGAAAGTTTCACCTGCAGCACCTGCGAGCGTACCAGCCGTGCATAGCTGGCGACGCCTGCCAGCCCGACCGCCAGTAGCGTGTTTTCCGGGCCGCGGCCCAGTACGGCGATGACCAGCAACGCCAACAGCATTTCCGGAAACGCCAGCATAATATCCAGCAACCGCACCAGCACGCGGCGTATTGGCAACGGTGCCAGCGCTGATAGCGTACCCAGCAGTATGCCGCCGATGCAGGCGATCAACATCGCGCCAACGCCGATACTCAGTGACAACGACGTACCGTATACCACACGGGTGAATACATCGCGCCCAAGTGGGTCGGTACCGAACCAGTGGCCTGTGCCGGGAGGCTGGAGCACTGCCCCCATGTCCATCTGATCCGGCAGGTGATGTGTGAGCAGCGATGGAAAAAATACCGCCAGCAGTAACAGCAACACGGCGGCGGCAGGCAACACCGTGGCCGGTGCCAGCCAGGGGCTGCGATAGGCGGTGTGCCGGAACCGGCGTATCCGCATCAGAAGCCCGTTACCTGTTATAGGTTGATGGACTAATTGTTGATGTACTAACGGTTGATGAACTACAGGTTTATAGGTTAACGGTTCACTGCTCATGGGCGTTCGCCTTTTTTCTCAAACGGGGATCGATAAGCAGATACAGCGCATCCACCAGCAGGTTGATGACCACAAATAACAGCGCGGACAGCATCACCAGCCCCAGCACCAGCGGCATGTCACGGCTTTCGATGGCGTGAAGGGTAATCTGGCCGATGCCGGCGCGGCCAAACACGGTTTCGGTCAGCACCGAACCGCTCAACACGCCCGCCAGCAGCGTGCCGGTCAGCGTTGAAGCAGCCAGCGCGCCATGGCGCAAACCGTGCCGCAAGCGCAGCCAGGTTTCGCTAACGCCGCGGGTACGCACTGTCAGCGCGAACGGTTGCGACAGCGCCTCTTCCAGTCCGTCGCGCAGCACCTGACTTAACAGCGCCGCCAGCGGCAGACCCAGCGTGATGACCGGCAGCACCAGCGATATCAACCCGTCGTTGCCCATCACCGGAAACCACTGTAGCCGGAAGCTGAAAACGCTGAGCAATACGATGCCGATCCAGTAAACCGGCGTGCTGAGCAGCGTCAGCTCCAGCCAGGAGAGCAATGCCCGCAGCCGGGCGTGACGACCGGCAGTGAGCAACGCGTTGATAACCGACAGCAGCAATGCCAGTGCTAATGCGCTAATCGCAAGCTGGATGGTTTCCCGCATGGCGTCACCAATCAATGTGACTACCGGCTGCCGGTATTGATAGCTGACACCGAAATCGCCTTGCAGCGCCTGTCCACAGTAACGCAGGTATTGCATCCACAGCGGCTGATCGAGTCCAAACTGTTTGATCAGTGCTGCCCGGTACGCCTCATCCACCACGTTATCGCCACCGCTTAAGATCGCCACCGGATCGCCGGGGATCAGTTTAACGGCAATAAACGTCAGTGTGGCGGCGCCCCAAAGCACCGCCACGATGGTGAAGAGTCGCTGGAGGGCCGTGACGGCCCGGTTACGGTTTAATCCAGACATCATAGAAGTTCGGTTTCGCGTTAGTGGCCCAACTGATGCCTTGCACTTTTTTCGACAGCCCCAGTTGGTAGGCCGGGATAAACAGCGGCACCGCGTAAGCCTGATCAAGCAGTTCATGCTGAATAGCGCTGTAAAGCTGCTTACGCTCAGCGTCGCTGGCGCCGATGGCTTTTCTCAACGGCTCATCCAGCGAGTGGATGCGGCTGAAGTTGTTGCCGTTGGGCGGAATGTAGTTGGAGTCGAACACCGTACGCAGGATATCCGGCTCGGCGCGTACAAAGTAGTTAGAGGCGATATCATAGTCATTGTCATTGGTGCGGCTGATAAAGCCCCCGCTGTCCACCGGGCTGAGCTGGAGATCGATACCGGCCTGTTTCACCTGATACTGCACGGCCTGAAACAGGGTAATTTCCGCTGCTTCTGAAGAACCGGTGCTATAGACGAAATTCACAGTCAGGCGTTTGCCGTCTTTGGTGCGGTAACCGTCGCTATCCTTGGTTTTCCAGCCGGCTTCATCCAGCAGGTGGTTGGCTTTTTTCAGGTCAAAACCACCCAGTGCGGCGGCTGATTTGTCGTAATACAGCGTGGACGGGCCAAGAATGCTGTCCGCGGCTTTCAGGGTGCCGAAGAACGCGACTTTTGTCGCCGATGCCGCATCCACTGCGTGCAAGAAGGCGCGGCGTATGTTGACGTCCTGGAACGGGCCTTTGGAGGTGTTCAGATAAAGTACGCGATTAACGCCGGGGTTCTCGCGGGTGATCAATTCCAGACGAGGGTCTTTTTTCAGTGCGGCGGCATTGGCGGGGGGGACGGCGTCAATCGCCTGTACCTGGCCGCTGCTCAGCGCGCCAAGGCGCACTGACGATTCCGGCAGGTATTTGAATTCGATTTTATCCAGATAAGCTGGGCCAGAGTGTGCGGCATAACCCGGTCCCCAATGGTAATCCGGGCGTTTTTTCAGGCGGCTGCCACTGCCTTTTATGAACGACTCCAGAATAAACGGACCAGAACCGACAAGGGTGTTGCTGGTATTCGGCGTATTTTTCAGGTACGTCGGCGACTGAATGCCAAGGAAAGGCAGACTCAAACCTTGTAACAGCGCAGCGAACGGGTTTTTGTAGCTGATCACTACCGTGTAGTCGTCCGGTGTGGCGATGTTATCAATCGGTCCCAGCAGGGATTTTGCGTAACTGGAGGTGGTTTTGGGGTCGAGAATACGGTCCAGATTATATTTTACTGCTGCCGCATCCAGTTTGGTGCCGTCGCTGAACGTCACGTCTTTACGCAGGTGGAAGGTGTAGCGGGTATTGTTGTCGCTGATTTCCCAGCGTTCAGCCAGCCAGGGGGTAAAACGGTTGTCTTCTGCCTGACCTACCAGTGAATCCACCACGTTGCGGGCAACCAGCGCGGCGACAGAGTAAGCGGTAATGGACGGATCGATAACCGGGGTGTCGCTGCCCAGCCCGATATTCAACGTACCGCCTGACACGGGTGTGGCGGTCGCGTCTGCCGCGTTGGCAAAAGGCGATGCGCTTACTGCCAGAGACAGCAGCGCTGCGATAAGTAAAGCTATCCGTGATGTTTTGCTTGTCGGAGGTGCCGGATATAATGTTGCCATTCCCTGAGTCCTCAAAAAATTTAGCTTAGAAGAAGTGTAGTCATAGCTATGTACTCTAGGGGGGTGTCATAAGGGTGTAAAAGTATAAAAAATTATTTTTAATTCCTAAAAAGATATAAAAATAAAGGAGAAGTGTATAAATACGTAGGGTACATGAGGAATGGAGATGAATGCTGCTGGCCGGTAACCGCCTGGAAAAACAGCTTTCCCAGGTGACGAGGCTGAGCGGTAATAGTTAGGAGTAAGCGGAGCCAGGAGCCAGAAGGCAAAAAATGAATGATTTGGTTATAAGGTCTTTTTTGACCCTGTAAATAATTCTCTCTAAGTTGATTATTTTGCCAACTCTCTCACTGATGTTTGGTAATTTCCAGTTATGATCCAGTATTTATTATAATAATCCATTTATATTGTTTATATTATTATTTCCCATTGCCTTTCTTTTTTTGCTGTTTTTTATGTTTTCATCGTGTTATTTCTGTGGAAATATATTGTCATCTGGATTTTAAGTTCATTTTTTATTTATTTCCTATATTTGATTTCGGATGTTTATTATTTAATTTTTATTTTTTATCCGTCGGTTACGCCTTTTGAAAAAAGGAGGTGGCGTGGATTATTGTATTCTTCGCAGTATATTTTCTGGTTTGCCTGATTTAAATGACCCCCGCTTTGTGGTGTTTAATGATTTTTATTTAAATAATAAAGTGAAGGTACTTTCTTCATTGCCTTGGGTTGTGTCAGAAATTATTGAGAATGATGGTTTTGATAAAATGATCGAGTTTATTATCAGCCACGGAGGGTGTCGAATTTATATCAGCAGGAATTATCCTCTGTTTGTTCAGCGAGTGGGGATGCGCCTGTCGGAAAAGACCCATGAAAAAATGCTGTTCCACTCAATGCCTGATAATGCCCTGGACATTCCTTCGTCCTGGGGAATTTATTTGAAACTCAGGCATATTGCCGTCACATCATTGTTAAGCCAGGGCGTGAGTCAGGAAAGAATTGCCAGGGATTTTGGCATTACCAGTCGTGCCTTACGCAAGATAATGGCCGTGAAGTAGCAGTGTCCACGGCTCATGGGGTTAGGTTTTTTATCTATGATTTGAACAGGTTGTTAATGCTGCGGCCCTTTTAGGGTTTTTGAGTCACTATCTTACTTTGCCGGTTTGCCATTAATTATGCCATCACCATGATTACCGGTTTGGTTGTGGTGAGTGTTGGTAACGACAGGGGCGGTTGTCGTAAGAAAGTGGTGACACAGTGCGGCAATAACATAGCGTATCAGAATAAAACCAATCAATGCAGAGGCAAAACAAAGACTGAAACGCTCTCCTGTATGCAGCAGGGTCAGGGTAAGCAGCACATTCGTCATCAACCATCCCGACAGTATTTTATCCCGTGCTCGTTGCCAGCGCATTGAAGTTTTATTGGCGGTGAGATGGATAAGCCCTTTGGTTCCCCAACTGACATCACTGAACTGTGCGAGAGAGTAAGTGGTCAGATATAACGGGAAAAACAGCAAACTGGGTAAATAGAAAATTGCCATACGCCACAATGCGCTTAGGTTATCGGGTGAAACGATAGCGGCAAGTAGCAATGGCGTTGCAAGTAACATGATTATCGCCAGCGGATAAGTGATCAGGCTACAAAGGGTGAGTAAGGTCGTCGAGAGTCCTATGATAATCATCGCAATCTGATGCAGCATAAGCCCTGATGCGGTGTTGATATTGCATGATCGGCTTAGGAACATTACTCCAAACCACAGTAATAATACGCTGCCTGCCCAAAGATAGGCTGTCATCTCCTGTGATGTGGTTGATAACAGCTGCGGCATACTGATTGCGGCTGACATACTCAGCAGCGTAGGGGTAAGGAGTAAGGTAAACAGCGAGCTGCAATGCCACAGTATGGCCAACGTAATCTGCAGTTTTCGGGGACGTGAGAGCGATGCATTACGCCAAAGCGCAGGCAACTCCAGCAAGGTGGCGAAGCGAACCGCCAGAGTACTGTTGATCCAGCGACGGCGCTGGCGCATCAGTTCCCCCAGTGTGGAACAGGCATCCGTTTCCAGTCTGGCTGATGGCAGGTACTCCGTGGTGGCAGGGGTATCTTTGATGAGTTCAAACCCTAGTACGCGATCTTCTGCCAGAAATTGATTGTGTTCCAGCAGCCCTTTGGGATGCAGGCCGCGCAAGTAGTGCTGTAAAGGGCATGAACCCTGCGGGCCGGGGGCGACCAATGCTGCATAGCGTATCAGGCTGCATTGACCGGGAATCACATCCATATAGCCCAGGCATTGACTCACCGGCCAGTCGGTGAGTTTTTCCCAGAGAAAATCACTGTATTGCCAGTTTGTCAGCAGCCTGGTGTCGGTCGGCATCGCGGTAAGGGTATGCGTTGCCAGTGCCGCACAATCAGGATGTTGTTCCAGATAGTGATACAGGTTGTACAGGCAGGCGACATCAGGAATCGAGCCGGTATCGATTTGCAGCACATAACGCGGGGTGATTAGACGACAAAGATGGCGAAAAAACCAGTTGTGCGAATCCAGTTTCCCTCGGTTGTCTCGTTTCTCGGCCAGTAGCAGTTGGGGCAGAGACTTTTTGCAGTAAGGCTTGAGCGAGGTGGAAATCTTTCCAACCGGTTGGCTGTCAGAGCTGCGGCTGCGTTGAACGTGCAAACAATTGTGGCTGCCTTTATGGGGCGCTGGCGTGCCTGAGGAATCGGACAGCGTGAAACCTGACGAGGCCAGCCAGCATCGAGTGTCAGGATGCAATGCAGACTCACCGTCGGTGATGATGCAAATCACCAATGATGGCGGCGTCGGGTCATCACCGTAAGTCAATGTATGGCTGCGAAATAATGCCGCCAATGTGTTGTTAAGGGCAATCGGTGGTTCGTTATACAGGGTAACGCACACCAGAATATCGCATACGTCAGGCAACGAGGTTGTGTATATCAATTCCCCATCCGATACGTGCTCGTGAATAACATCTTGTGGTTCAGTACTGCTGTATGCGTCGTTCCTGATTTGGCGTGCAGTGGCATCGTGATTCATGATAGTCATCCTTGTCGTCATGATGGCGTTAGGTGTAGAAGCGCAAAGCCAGAGGGGAAAAACCTTCCTGCTGTAATGGGTTATGAGGCAATTGCCAGAACTGCGTCACAATGCTGGAGTAGAGGTGGCGAAAATCGGTGGTAAAGACGGGGTTGCCCGCTTCATCCAGTTTGGCAAGGTCTGAGCGTGTTCCATATATGCCGCCGTTGAGGACGCCGCCGAGTAAGAAAGCGACGCCGCTGGAGCCGTGGTCCGTACCGCCGGAGGCGTTCTCTTGCGGCCTGCGACCAAATTCTGATTGCACCAGAATCAGGCTGTCGTTCCAGGTGCCGATATCCATCAGCCCTTGACGCAATCCTGTCAGTAGCCGGGCAAGTTGTTGCAAGAGAGGGTTATGGTGTTCATGCATCAGTGAATGCAGATCAAAGCCCGACATGCCTAATTTCAGCACCGGGGTATCAACGCCGCAGGCGATCAGCCACAGCAACTGCGCCCCCTGAATGTAAACCGGTTCCATGTAGCCTGACTGCGTGGGGTTGAATAATCGTTCAAACGGATTGGGGCGATTGAGTTTTTGCCGAATGCGTTGGCTGATATTTTGGTGATTTTCTATCAGGGTTCGCAGGTAATGTGACGCGGCGCTGCTTGTCTGCGCGTCGGGTTGTAAGCGCATTGGCTCGTCAGACAGCAGCGTACTGGTGTCCTGAAGTTCGAGGGCGTGCACCCCCTCTTGCTGGATAAAATCTGGCGAACCTGAGAACACAATCCCATCCGCATCGTGGTGTCTGGCCCAGCGTTGATTGGCGGCAATCGTGCGGCCTGCCCAGCCTGAATGTCGTGTGGGATCGGTATAACCGGTATTCCAGATAGTCGTGGCATCAAAATGCGACAGTGTGGGATGGGGATAACCGATATCCGGGATGATAGCCAGTTCCCCATGCTGATAAATCGTTTCCAGCGCGGCGAGCGCGGAGTTAAAAGCGAATTCATCGTTGAGAGGGAGCCATTGTTTGGCCGGAATAGCCAGATTGGGTCGATAGTGACGATAAAGCGGGTCACGATAGGGAATCAGGGTATTAAGCGCATCGTTACCGCCAAACAACTCGACGATGATCAGCCTGCGCTGGCCGGTTTGCTGGCGTAATGCCTGGAGGTTTTCAGCCAGCACAGGGGCAGGTAACAGCGAGACTAATGGTAACGCGCCAAACAGTTTCAGCAAATTTCTGCGGGTATAGTCAGGTGCAGTCGTCATATATCACTCCGGATTATTTCAGGTTATAGGCCGGGTCTATGCTCAGAATCCGATACATCTGCTGCTGTAATTCCCTGAGCTGACTGGCAGATGCCGCTTGCATCACAGAGGCGACATCATCAGGCAGCGCGGGCATCAGCGGGGGAAGTAGTGGCAAAGGGGATGACGGCGTATCTGCTGTCACCGTAGGCTGAGGGTGTAGCTGTAACCGTGCCGTGCCATATTCAATGTTGAAGTTCAGTGGTGTTTGTAAGTCTTCCAGCGAGGCGCGGTCAGTGCTGACGGTGTTATCTAACGAGAACTCCAGCTCGGCATCACAATAAAAAGCACCGGTCGGCACCCCATTCGGGCAGCGGCCTGCTACCGCTTTTACCCAACGCGCGCTTGATGGGTTATAACGCTTGCCGTTGAGCGCTATCCAGTTGATGAACAGATGGGTATCCACGTCTTTCAGCGCAAAACCGAGTGTGACGGTTTGCGGGTGCGGCGGCAGTGCGGCGCTGGGAATAGTGGCATTTTCCCACATAGGTTTCATGGCCGCAGATTCGTTAGAGGCTTTCTCAATACCTTGTGTGAGCAAGCCGGCTTTGGCGGTAATCGTCCCGACAGGCTGCTGGTTGACGCGTACACTGAACGTGGCGGGAACCTGTCGGTATTCGGAGCTGAAACGAATATGCAATCCGTCAGCAGACTCGTCCGCGAGCCGATATGACTGGCTAACGGCAATCCACAGCCGTTCAATGATACGTTTTCTGTTGGTGATCTGGCTGTTGTTTAACCAGTTCAGGCCGCCTTTCCAGCCGGAAACATCCGGCGCGCTGAATGGCTCTTGCCCCAGCACAGCGGCATAGTCCGTGAGGATGCGGTAATCGGGCATCCGCAGGCGAAAGGTGCGGGCAAACCCGACAATCACATCCAGCGGAGATTTGATTAAATTGCCGCGGTTTTCCGGTGCCCAAAATGCTTCGCTTAATAACAGCGCGTTGAGTAGCGCCCGCAAGTTATAATCGCTGTCGCGCAATATCCCCGCCAGCCTGTGCACTTCCTCGTCATTCGGTGTGATGGAAACAAACTCATAATAGAATTTTCCGGCAATGCGCTCGGCGGTGCTGGGCTGGCGCAATAATATCTCTACTAACTGATCCAGTTCGTCACTGGCATTGCCTGCTACCGATTGCCCAAGGATCGTTTTTTCCCCGATGTCGCGCTCTTGCTCATTGACCAGATAGCGCCAGCCGTCATTCTGAGCGACAGTATGCCCGGCCAGCAGGCGCGCTACCTGTTTTACATCCTGTTCGCTGTAATGGCCGACACCCAGCGTGAACAGTTCCATCAATTCACGGGCCAGGTTTTCATTGGGGTGTGTACGGGTATTTTTCACGTTATCCAATCCGCTTAACATCATTGGATCACGCAAAATCCCTTTCAGTAACTGGCGAAAATCTTTGCCGCCCCAGCGGCGAAATAGCAGCAGTTGATCATAAAAAGGCGCGGAAATACGGGTGTTCTGGAAACGGGAAACAAAGTGATTGTGCCAGAAGAGCGTCAGCCGCTCGGCGAATGGCGCGGGGGTTTCAATCATCTCCTGCATCCACCAGTCTTGTAACTGATGAATTTCATTGATGCGGTAAAACACCACCTGCTCTTTTTCCCAGTCTTTGTCCCAGTAATTGGGACGAGGCCGGGAAATATAAGCGGGTGGCTGAATATAGTGCGGTTTATCCAGTGATGCCACTAACTGTGATACCGCCTGCTCTCTGGAAAGCGGCAGCAGGGCTGCAATATCCTGCTTGCTGGCGCCAAAGCTGGTGCGTTCAAGTAAATGTCGGGCATCATCAGGTGTGAGCGCACGAGCACTGCCGCAAAGCAGCAGTAATATGCCAACCATGCAGACACGGCTAAAAACGTGGCGAGATATCAGAACATACGAAGACGTAAGAAAATAAATGGGCATCATTGCGGTGTCCTTAGTTATTTCATGATGACGCTTCCTGCGTCATGAAATGACTGTAGGATGTTTTGGTTTAGGTGCCAGGTGGAACGGTTCCCCTGTTACAGGTTGGTGGTGGGGGAAAAGCCTGGCAGGCCGAAGGAAAAAACGGGCGAGAGGATATGAAAAACCCCTAATCAGAGTTAGGGGTTAGGTAACCAGATAATCAGAGCGTGATATCAGTGCGCGTGTTGCGTGGTCAATGTGTTGTCTTCTGACTGATGGGTGATACGGTTACGCAGGTCACGCCGTGCCAGCTCCGCTACCCAGAAACAGAACATGTGGCCGAAAATTTCTGAAAAGTGTTCGGCGAATGGCTGGTCCCATGGCGCAGGTACAGTGCCGAATAATGGCAGCAGCACGACATGGAACACCACCCAGAGCACCAGGCCGTAGAACGCACCCTGCCACAGTTTGATGCGTGGCCAGAATTCCGCCGCTACGCAATAAAGCACGCTAAAGGTAATTGAGAAGCCGAAGTGCATGATGAAGCTCATGATAGGCCGTGGGTTACCATTGAACAGATATGTCAGGTGGGAGAGATCAAACGACATGCCAAGCTGCTGTAATAATTGCTGAGGCGGGTTGGTGAGATCCCTTGCCGGAGTACGAGGCGGGAAGGGGATTTCCCAGCCAAATTTGGCAATCGCGCAAATGATGCCGGCAATAATGCCAACCACCACTGCCAGTATGATTTTTTCCTTAATAGTACGAGCTTGCATGGTATTTCTCCTTAAGAACAAAAAAGAAAAGATGAACAGTGAATAATTCACTCTCCTTAAATAATCACGTTCATCTTTGCCGGCAGTATACGCCTTTGAATTACGGTGTTCGAGTATTGCTTATCGTTATTATTTATCTGATAAGTTAATTGCTACTAATTTCAAATGGTGTTTTTTTAATGCGGTGGATATTAATTTTTATGCTCTATTGTGACAGGGGTGTGGTGTTTTTTTTTCTGCGGATTGGATAATTTCATAATGAAATATTAAGGTGTTATCTTATGTGATGGAAATAATTGGCGTGGTTTTCTTTGCGATGTTGATGACATCCAACTGTATTCGTTATCGTTCAAGTGACTGGAATATCGATTATTTTATTTCAATTCATTATCATTTTATTTATTTCGTTATTTCAGGGGGTGGTAGCGATGAATATTTATTATGCGCTCGGTGGATTTATATTTTCATGTTTTCTTATTATTCGGCGATATACTCAAAGAAAGGGCTGCTCTTATTTTCCTTGTTACCACTGCACAGATTAAACGTAACCAGTCAGATGGTTTTTATGAAGCAGGATGCAGAAATGCTGGCGGGAAGGAAATAAGCTGATGAAAAGCAGCCACTGGTTGATTACTGATACGTGGGCTGTAATGTGTGGGCTGCGCCATGAACGCACGCAGCCCGATAGTTTTACTTAAGGTTAATAGTTTTACTTCAGGTTAATAGTTTTACTTCAGGTTAACTGGCGTGGTTCAGCCAGTCAGGGAGATCGTTAAGCCCCATCGCCTGACGTACCAGCGTCGGCTTGACGCCTGGCAGTGTGTCCGCCAGCTTCAGGCTGATATCACGCAGCAGGCTGCTAACCGGGTGTGAACCGGCGAACAGGGTACGAAAGCCCTGCATACTCGCCAGCATCATGGCCGCACTGTGTTTGCGACGCCGTTCGTAACGTCGCAGATACAGGTGCTGGCCGATGTCTTTACCTTGCGCCTGTAACCGTTTGAGTTCGGCAATCAGCTCCGCCACGTCCATAAAACCGAGGTTGACGCCCTGACCCGCCAGCGGATGAATGGTGTGTGCCGCATCGCCCGTCAGCACCAGCCGGTGAGCCGCAAAGCTGCGGGCATAACGCGCGGTAAGCGGGAAGGTTTGGCGGTCACTCTCTAACTGGCACAGCCCCAGCCGCATATCGAAGGTGATTGCCAGTTGTCTGGCAAACTCCTCGGCAGGCAGCTCGCACATTTGTCGGGCACGTTCTGGCGGCAGCGACCAGACTATCGAACTAAGATGCGGGTCGCTGAGCGGCAGAAATGCCAGAATACCGTCGCCGTGGAATACCTGACTGGCGGTAGCGCCGTGCGGCTGTTCAGTCCGGATGTTGGCGACCAGCGCATGATGGCCGTAATCCCAAAAAGTGAGTGGAATATCAGCGTGCTGGCGCAGCCAGGAGTGTGCGCCGTCTGCTCCCACCACCAACCGGGCAGTGAGCATGTTGCCGTCTTCCAGTGTAATGAAGGCTTCCGTTTCGCCCCAGGCTACCTGCCGCAGCGCAGCGGGCGCCAGCAGAGTGATATCCCGCGATTGGGCTGCCTGTTGCCACAATGCCCACTGGATGACATCGTTTTCGACGATGTGGCCGAGGTGGGAAAACCCAAACTCTTCACCGCAAAAACGAATATTGCCGAAGCTGTCTTTATCCCAGACGTACATGTCGTTGTAGGGACTTAGCCGTTGTGCGGCAATGCCCGGCCAGACGTTGAGCTTACGCAGCAGCGTTTCGCTGGCGGCATTGATGGCGGATACGCGCAGCGCGTGCGGACCGGTTGCCGATGGTGCCGTGGCCGCCTGCTTTTCCAGCACCGCGACGCTCAGGCCGCTGCCTTGCAAACCACAGGCCAGTGCCAACCCGACCATTCCTCCACCCGCGATGACCACATCAAATGATTGCATAGAGCATGAATTCCTGTCTGTATTAACGTTCCACCCAGCCCAGCGTACGCCGTGCCAGCACGTCACGCAGCAGCGGCAGGCCATTCATCGCCATCAGCCCCAGATTCCGCCCGACTTCCATCGGAAACAGGCGGTTGGAGAAGACGCGCACCAGCCCGTCGGTCAAGGTTACCGTGGTGTGCTGATCTGGCTGGCGGCGACGTTGATAGCGTTGCAACACCATTTGGCTGCCCGGATCTTCCTGCTGTTCGACTGCGGCCACCACGGTTTCCGCCAGTGTCATCACGTCGCGCAAACCGAGGTTGAACCCTTGCCCGGCGATGGGGTGCAGAGTTTGCGCCGCATTGCCTGCCAGCGCCAACCGGTGGCTGATGTGCCGGCTGGCGGTCGAGAGTGCCAGCGGATAACTGTGACGCTCGCCGACCTGGGTTATCGCCCCCAGCCGCCAGCCAAACGCCCGCTGCAACTGCTGGCGAAACTGTGTATCGCTCCAGCTATCCACCTCGGTCTGTTGTGATAGCGGGTGGCACCACACCAGTGAGCTGCGGCCTTTGCTCATTGGCAACAGCGCCAGCGGACCGTGCTCGGTGAAGCGCTCGTAGGCGCGGCCCTGATGTGCTTGCGCGGTGGTGACATTGGCGATGACAGCCACCTGTTCGTAAGGCGCGTGCTGCCGCTGGATACCGGCGTACTGTGCCAGCCGGGAGTGAGAGCCATCGGCTGCCACCAGCAGTTGCCCGCTCAGCAGGGTACCGTTGTCCAACTGCAGTGACGCGCTGCTCTCTTCCCGCTGCATACTGACTACCGTTGCCGGGCAATGCAATCGCACGCCGGGCGCCTGTTGTAATAGCGAGAACAATCGTTTGCCGACGTCGTGTAGTTCAACCACGTGACCTAGCGCCGGTACCCGGTAATCGCTGGCCTGCAACCGTACCCGCCCTGCGTGACCCCGGTCACTGACGTGTACGCTGGTGATGGGGGTGGCGACGGGGGCGAACGTCTGCCAGACGCCGATAGCGTCCAACTGCATACAGGTGCCCTGGGCCAGCGCAATGGCGCGGGCGTCAAAACCGGGGTGCTGGTGCTCTTGCGGCGAGCGGGCTTCGACCAGGTCTACCGGAACCCGACCGTTCGACAGGTGGGAGATCGCCAGCGCCAGCGTTGCGCCTGCCATTCCGCCGCCGACAATCATGACCGTCATGAGGCGTATCCTGCTGCTGCTTTTGCCATCAATGCTTCGATGTCATCCGGATCTTTCACTACGTTTCCGGTCAGCACGTCATTGCCGGTTGCGGTGATCACAATATCGTCTTCGATGCGAATGCCAATACCGCGATACTCCGGCGGTACATCAGCATCCGGCGCGATGTACAGGCCCGGTTCTACTGTCAGCACCATGCCCGGCTCCAGTGGCCGGCCACGATCAGCGGTGCCGTAGTCGCCAACGTCATGCACATCCATGCCGAGCCAGTGGCTCAGACCGTGCATAAAGAACTTACGGTGCGCCTGTTCGGCGAACAGGGTATCTGCATCGCCTTGCAGGATACCGAGTTTGATCAGGCCGCGCAGCATGATGCGCACCACTTCTTCATTCACTTCGCGGATGCTACGGCCCGGCGCGAACATCTCAATAGCGCGCACTTCCGATTCCAGCACGATATCGTAAATTGCGCGCTGCGCCGGGGTGAATTTGCCGTTGACCGGGAATGTGCGGGTGATATCGCCCGCGTAGCCCTGGTATTCGCATCCGGCGTCGATCAGCACCAGATCGCCGTCGCGCATCTGACATTCGTTTTCGGTGTAGTGCAGGATGCAGGCGTTTTCGCCGCTGCCGACAATGGTGTTATAAGACGGATAGCGTGCGCCGTGGCGGTTGAATTCGTGGTGGATTTCCCCTTCCAACTGGTATTCAAACATGCCGGGGCGGCATTTTTCCATCGCACGGGTGTGGGCCAGCGCGCTAATTTCACCGGCGCGGCGCAGGATGTCGATTTCTGCCGGCGATTTAAACAGGCGCATGTCGTGCACCCACGGTCGCCAGTCGGTCAGGGTGGCCGGCGCGCGAAAGCCCTTGCGTGTGCCGCCGGTGCGCAGGGTTTCCAGCGCGGCGAACACCAGCTTGTCGGCATAGGCGTATTCCCCCTGTGCATGGTAGACCACATCCAGACCATTGAGCAGCAGATGCAGCTGTTCGCCGATTTCGCTGAACGGCAGCGCGCGGTCCACGCCCAGTTTAGCCGGCGCGGCTTCCTGGCCGAGACGACGACCGAACCAGATTTCGGCGGTGAGATCGCGCACCCGGTTAAACAACACGCTGTGGTGGTGATTTTCGTCGCTCTTGATCAGCAGCAGCGCAGCTTCCGGTTCATTAAAACCGGTGAAATACCAGAAATCGCTGTTCTGGCGGTAAGGGTAGTCGCTGTCCGCGTTGCGCTGCACTTCCGGCGCGGCGAACAGAATCGCCGCGCTGCCGGGCGCCATTTTGTCCAGCAGAGCCAGGCGACGGCGGAGATATTCTTGTTGGTTCATTACCTGCTCCTGAAAAAGGCATCAATGCAGAATGTGTGTTAATGCAGTGTCGGTTTTTTCTGTTCCGGCGCAGTCCTCACCGGGCGGGTAAATTCGTTATGGCACATGATGGCCGCCACCCGTACGTATTCGATCACTTCTTCCAGCGACTGCTCCAGTTCATCCTTGTCTTCATCTTCGTCGTAGCCGAGCTGAGCAATATTGCGCAGGTCGTCAATCGCTTCTTTTAGCTCACCTTTCGTTTTGTCAAGGCGAGGCTGGACGACACCAAGGCCGAGCAGAAAATGGTTGACCCATCCGGCCAGCGCGTCGGCGCGGTCAAAGATGCTGACCTGTTCCAGCGCGTCGTCCGGCAGGAACAACTGGAACATAAAACCCTCGTCTTCCAGTGTATCGCGGGTCACCTGATACAGTTGTTGTAATGGTTGGGCCAACGTCTGTGGGAAAGCCATACCATCGTTAGTCAGTTCGAACGTCAGTGTTTTCCAGCTATCGTCGTGGTTGCCGCCGCACAACATACCGCTGACCAGACCGTGCATTTCGGCGGCGGTCAGGGCAACCTGATGTTGTTGTAATAGCTGGTCGATAACTTCATAACCGGGGAGTGTATTCTGTATAGACATGAGCATTCATCGTCGTTGGCAGGTCGTTCATGTTATGCTACCACCAAGCTCCGTTGCTATACCAGCAAGCTCCGTTTCCAGACCCGGAAAGGGCTTGTATCTTCTATTGTGGATATATATAGTAGCGCCCGCTTTTTCAAGGCTCCGTCACGGGCCGTGCAGCGGATGTTCCTCTGCGGGCGTGAAGCGAAATAAGGCGAAGGTGACATGTCTGCACAACCGGTAGATATTCAGATTTTTGGCCGTTCGTTAAGAGTCAATTGTCCGCCAGAACAGCAGGATGCGCTGAATCAGGCTGCGGAGGATCTTAACCAGCGGTTGCAGGACCTCAAGGTGCGTACCAGGGTGACGAATACTGAGCAACTGGTGTTCATCGCGGCGCTTAATGTGTGCCATGAACTGGCGCAGGAGCGGTTGAAAACCCGCGATTATGCCGCCAATATGGAGCAGCGTATCCGCATGTTGCAGCAGACAATTGAACAGGCGTTGCTGGAGCAAGGCCGGATTACCGAGCGTCAGGGCGCGCAATTTGAGTAGCGCGTCTCGTTTTGACAAAAGTACGTTTTTTTGGGTAACACATCGCTGCCAGACATGATAAGGTAGCGTTGAAGGAACAAAATTTCTCTGAGATGTTCGTCAGCGGGCAAGTCCCCTGAGCCGATATTTCAACCAACAGAATGTAACGATCCGTAGTTGGTGAGCACGCTCGGTTTGTCCGAGAAGCCTTAAGATTGCGACGTTACGTTCACCTTGAACCAAGGGTTCAAGGGTTACAGCCTGCGGCGGCATCTCGGAGATTCCCTCTCGTTTATTCCCCTTATTTATTTGCATGACAGTGACTGCGCATGAACTCAGCCAGTGCATCTTCCAATCTTTCTCCCGTTGCATCATTACGCCAGCACATTCGTCAGCAGGTTCGTCAACGTCGCCGTGCGTTAAGCTCTGATCAGCAAGCGGATTTTTCCCGTCAGGCCGCAGAGCGGGTGATGGAACACGCACGCCTTGGCGATGCCAGACGGGTGGCGGTGTTTTTGTCATTTGACGGTGAACTGAATACCCAGCCGTTAATCGAGATGTTATGGCAGCGGCAAAAACAGGTTTATCTGCCGGTGTTACACCCGTTCTGCCGTGGGCATCTGCTGTTTTTACGCTATGCGCCGGATACTGAGCTGGTGTGGAATCGACTGAAGATTCAGGAGCCGCGGCTGGATGTACGTCAGGTATTGCCGGTTGAGCAGTTGGATGTGCTGCTGACACCGCTGGTCGCATTCGATGCCAACGGGCAGCGGCTTGGCATGGGCGGCGGATTTTATGACCGCACGTTGCAACACTGGCAAGCGCGAGGCCCATACCCTATCGGGCTGGCGCATGACTGCCAGCAGATGGATGCATTACCGGTGGAAAGCTGGGACGTGCCGTTGCCGGAAATCATCACGCCTTCCCATCACTGGTGCTGGTAACGCGGCGTGCGAGCGGTGAGGTTAGCCGTTAGCCCACCGCTGGCACCGGGTGTTGCTGGTCGTGTCCCAGCATCTGTTGCACCAGTTCCACACAGCGCAGAAAGCGGCTGTCGTAGTCGGATTCGGTGACATGAACGTACGGCACGTTGTTTTCTGCCAGCATATTCTTGAGCACGTCCTGAAACGCTTTGCGATCTGTCGCGCTGCCCAGGCTACGCAGGCCGTCCGCTACCCAGGGGGTGTTGTTCTCCAGCAGAATCACCAGATCAAAGCGGTACTCTTCAATCAGCGCTTGTACGAACGGGTGTTCCCGGCCTTCGTATTTTTTGCAAAATGCCTGCGTGGTGATGAAGTCAGTGTCGATAAACGCCACCTTGTTGGCGTATTTCACTGCAAAATCAATGTACTGTGCCTGACCGAGCGCGATTTTGTCGTAATCGGAATACTGTAGCGCCATTTCGTTGCCGCCCAGATGAGAGAACACATAGTCGCGGCCATATTCCCAGGCGCTGGTGGTGTTGAAGATATTAGCTAACTTGTTGACCAGCGTAGACTTACCGCTGGATTCGCCGCCCAGAATCGCCACAGTACGCACGAAAAACGGCTTCACCTCGGTGGGGATATAGTCCCAGTAGCGGAACGGGTCCTGGCGGATCTGCGCGCCGCTGATGCTCATAAACGAGCGTTTCGGGTCGATCAGCACGGTTTCGATGCCAAGATGCTCTTTGTACTGCGGCGCGTCCTGCTCTTCGCTGGTATAGACGTAGCGGGGGTCGATGCCTTTTTCCGTCATGAACTGTTTTATACCGCGGCTCCACACGTCCCAACCGTGCGGGTAGGGTTCCATACCTTGTTCGTTGAAGGCGTGAATGTGAATATTTTTCTGATATTTGAAGGTTTGCAGCAACCAGCGCAGGCGGTCACTGACGGTGGGTTGTTGCGACATGGAACTGTGTTCAAACAGCAGGCGATCGCGCGGCTCGTCGTAACCGAGAATTACGTGCAGCTCGTCCACCTGGCTACAGGCACGTTGAATCAGATAAATGTGGCCGGTGTGCAGCGGGTAGAATTTGCCGAAGACGACACCGATGCTTTTTTGCTGGTAAGGAAATTCCAACCCCAGGAAACGGTGCAATGACTCCAGCTTCTGGGCGCTGGGGCTTTTGATTTTGGCATTGAGCAACTGGCTCAGATAGCCTTTGGTCATACCCGCGGCATCGGCGACCTGTTGCAGGGTACAGCCTTTTTGTCTGATGGCTGTTTTCAGGTAATCGTAGGGAGACATGGTCTGATACTCCGATGTGGCGGATAACGCTGCGTCATATTAACGTTATGATAAATAAAGCCTAATTGAAATTACAGATCATCCAGGATCGCCAGGGCGTCCGACAGTTTTTTCGCGCCCATCACCTGCATATTGGCGGGTGGTTTTTTCGGCATATTGGCAAACGGTACGATGGCACGCTTAAAGCCATGCTTGGCCGCTTCGGTAATACGCTCCTGGCCGCTCGGCACCGGGCGGATTTCTCCGGCCAGTCCGACTTCGCCGAACACCACCAGATCCTGCGGCAGCGGTCGGTCGCGGAAGCTGGACACCAGCGACAGCAGCAGCGCCAGGTCGGCGCTGGTTTCCGTTACCTTGACGCCTCCCACCACGTTGACGAACACGTCCTGATCCGACATTTGCAACCCGCCGTGGCGATGCAGCACCGCCAGCAAGATAGCCAATCGGTTCTGTTCCAACCCGACCGCGACCCGACGCGGGTTCGCCATCATCGACTGGTCCACCAGCGCCTGAATTTCTACCAGCAGTGGCCGGGTGCCTTCCCACACCACCATCACCGAACTGCCTGAGGTGATTTCATCGCCCCGGCTCAGGAAGATAGCGGATGGATTACTGACTTCACGCAACCCCTGCTCGGTCATGGCGAATACGCCCAGTTCGTTGACGGCGCCAAAACGGTTTTTGTGGCTGCGCAGGGTACGGAAACGAGAATCGGCGTCGCCGTCCAGCAGCACTGAACAGTCGATACAGTGTTCCAGCACTTTCGGACCAGCCAGCGAACCGTCTTTGGTGACGTGGCCGACCATGATGATGGCGACACCGCGGGTTTTCGCAAAGCGTGTCAGGTAGGCAGCGGTTTCCCGCACCTGCGCTACGCTGCCGGGAGACGACTGGATATCTGCCAGATGCATCACCTGAATGGAGTCGATCACCATCAGTTTCGGCTGTTCCTGCTCGGCAATCAGGCAGATTTGCTCGATGCTGGTTTCCGACAGCATGTTGATGTGCTGGGCGGGCAGGCCAAGACGGTGGGCGCGCATCGCCACCTGCTGGAGCGATTCCTCGCCGGTGACATACAGGGTTTTCATCCGCTCGGCCAGCTTGCACAGGGTTTGCAGCAACAGGGTACTTTTGCCGGCGCCGGGGTTGCCGCCGATCAGAATGGCGCTGCCGGGGACCACGCCGCCGCCCAGCACCCGGTCAAACTCCTGAAAACCGGTGGAGAAGCGCGGCAGCGCCTCCAGGCTGATTTCTGAAAGTTTTTGCACCCGGCTGACGTTGCCGCTGTCTCCGGCGTACCCAGAGAAACGGTCGCTGCGTGATGAGGAGGACGCGGCGGCCAGACGCACTTCGGTGATGGTGTTCCAGGCGTGACAGGCGCTGCATTGCCCTTGCCAACGTGGATAGTCGGCCCCGCATTCATTACAGACAAAAGCGCGTTTGACGGCTTTGGCCATGAATTACCTCCTCGTTACTGCTTTTTTACTGCGAGTGTTACGGTGTGGCTCAGCTTTTTTCGTGTCTCAGGCTACCACTGAGAATGCACAATACGCCGGTCAAGTCGGCGTGGCGAATGCTGACCGTGCTCTGCTCGTTGACCTTGGGTTTGGCATGGTAGGCGATGCCCAGACCGGCTGCTTTTATCATCAGTAGATCGTTGGCGCCATCGCCGATGGCGACCGTCTGATGAGGTGGAATGTCCAGTTTTTCCGCCAACTGACGCAGCGTATCCGCTTTATATTTCGCATCAATGATTGGGCCTATTACTTCACCGGTCAGTTTGCCGTCGCGCATCCCCATTTCATTGGCGACCGCCGCCACCAGCCCAAGTTCGTCGCGCAGGTAGTCGGCGAAATAGGTGAAACCGCCGGACGCGATGGCCAGGTGCCAGCCCGCGTCTTGCAACTGCTTGACCATGTTTCTCAACCCCGGCATTAACGGCAGCGTATCCCGCACCTGACGCAGAATGTTGGCATCGGCGCCTTTCAGCGTGCCGACGCGTTGGCGCAGGCTGGCCGCGAAATCCAGCTCGCCGCGCATGGCGCGCTCGGTCACTTCCGCTACCTGCTCACCGGTGCCTGCCAGTTTGGCGATTTCATCGATACATTCGATCTGGATGGCGGTGGAATCCATGTCCATTACCAGCAGGCCGGGAGAACGTAAACTTGGGGTATTGCCCATCGGCGCGACGTCCAGCCCCAGTTCGTGAGCGACTTTGGTGATGCGCGGCGTCAGGGTGCCCGCCAACCGCACCACCTGATAGTCGTCTACGCTCCAGGCGCTGACAATCACCAGCGGGTCATCCAGACGACGCTGGATGCGGGATAGCAGATACTTGTCGAGCACATCGCCGTACATCAGCCAACCGGTATTGCCGGCGCGATAGTCGAGCGGCATGACTTCGTCGTCACTCAGCGACAGCGGCAAATTTGGCCAGCAGTTGATCTCATCGGGCAGATCGCTATAGGTCAAACGGTTCGACATGGGTTAAATATCCTTTCCTGCGGGTAGTGAGCATTGACGGGGTGGACGGTTACAAATCAACGCAACAAGCTATCCTATCGCTAACGCTTCTGGCAACATGAAAGTATCCAAATCTCACAGGTATTACCATGGTTCGGGCCAGGATTAAATTTCGCTTACATCGTACGGCCATTGTGCTGATCTGTCTGGCTTTGCTGGTGATATTGCTGCAGGGCGCGTCCTATTTCAGTCTCAGTCATCAGATGGCCCGTTCCGAGCAAGTGGAGGAACTGGCGCGCACGCTGGCGCGTCAGGTGGCGTTTAACCTGACGCCGTTGCTGGAGAGCAATAGCGACAACAGCAGCAGGATTGAGGAAACGCTGCACCAGCTTACCGATCACAGCCGAATTCTGGATGCCGCCTTGTACTTGCAGGACGGCACGCTGGTGGCGCGTGCGGGTGAACAGGTGGAAGTACGTGACCGGCTGGCGCTGGATGGCAGCCGCGCCGGCAGCTATTTCAATCACCAGTTGGTCGAACCTGTCAACAGTAAGGACGGGCCGATTGGCTTTCTTCGCATGACACTGGACACCCATGTGCTGGCGACGGAAGCCCGTCAGGTGGACAACACCACCAACATCCTGCGATTGATGATTATGATGGCGCTGGCTATCGGCATTATTTTGGCCCGCACCTTGTTGCAACATCGCCGCTCCCGCTGGCAACAGTCGCCTTACCTGTTGACCGCCAATGCCTCGTCGCAGGATTATGAACCGGCCAACGACGATAGCCCAACTACGCAGGACGAGGACAAACTCCATAAACCCTGAACAGGGTTCTTTCATCATATTTGCCCCGGTTAGCTCGGCACACGTTGTCCCTTTACACTCTGTCCCTGCACAATCAGTCCTTGATTGTGCTCTACAGTCTCAGTTAACCCAGACGTTGCTGGAACTGCTGCCATTGGGATTGTAATGCATCGATATTGTGCTGTTCCCAGTCGCTGGGTGACGGGGACGTTTGCAGGTAATGGCGGAATGAGTCGAACCAACCGTCAACGTTGTTATTGCTCGCCAGTGCGAAAATGTGCTGGCGTTTGAGCTGCACGTCGCTGGTGCCGGTGTCATATTTCTGTAGCTGACTTTGTGCCCAGGCGGCACGAGCGGTGTCACCCATTTCGATGCCGATGCGATATTCCCCTTCCATCAGCGCCTTACTGATGCTGTCTTCATTGGCGACTTTCTGGCTGAAAAAACTGTTGATGGCCGCTTGTGCTTGCTGCTGATAGTCGCTGTTCAGGTACTTGTCTTTGATAGCCGTCAGCTCGGCTTTTTTCACACTCAGCTGCATCGCGCTGGTGATATTGCTCTGCTGATTGGTAAAGCCGTAGGCCAACACGTCGTGGACCAGCGTCAGGAGGTCTTCTTTACTGAGGTGGCTGTCAGCGTTGATATTATTGGCCCAACTGCTGAAAAGCAGGGCATTGCTGGCGGTGAAAGGGTCTTTGAATAGCGGGTTGTCCAGACTGACGCCGGAGGCGGTGCGCGTGATGATATCATTACGCAGATCACGAATGGTGCGCGTCAGTTTGTCCTGTTCTTCCTTACTCAGCGGTTCGCTTTGTGAGGTGCCCTGGCGCCAGCGCGTCAGGGTTTCTTGCGAAACCTTGATGCTGGTGGGGGCGGTGATGGTTTTTCCGGTCAACGGGTCGCGTTTTTCTGTGTCGAGGCGTTGCCCGGCGTTCGATGGCGAGGTGGTTGGGTCCTGAGAATGGCTATAGCCCGCATTGATAACAGACAGATCCATGCTTTCTCCTTAAATTAGGTAAGCGTTAGCCTGTTTGTTATCGGTGAGTGTAAAACGAATCTTTATGAGTGTTTCTAAATGTTATTGTCAGAGCGTGACTCATATAGGGTTTAGGTTACCACCGGCGGTGTTTACGTCATGATTGATTGTGCCGGGCCGGTAAATCAGAGAAAATGAGCGCCTTATCCATCTGTCGCTACGATGCCTGTCACTTAAGCCTGTGTGGGGGAAAACGCGTGTAAAAGTGCTTAGAGGAACTTTTCTGCCGTGCGGCCACGCTTACCCGTGTCCTGATGGCTTAACTGATTGGCATCAGACAGCTTTATCTGTCTTTTATTTCCTAATTTTGTCTGGTGCGGCATCGCTTGCGTGATGCAGATGTCGTCACCTAACTATTAAAGAAGCCTGAATAACATGTCTCCAAGTGAATACGCACGCGAAGTCTCGAAACGTCGGACATTCGCCATTATCTCTCACCCTGACGCCGGTAAAACCACCATTACGGAAAAGGTGCTGTTGTTCGGACAGGCGATTCAGGTCGCCGGTACGGTAAAGGGACGCGGCTCCAACCAGCACGCTAAATCTGACTGGATGGAGATGGAAAAACAACGTGGTATCTCGATTACCACCTCGGTGATGCAGTTCCCGTACCGTGAATGTCTGGTCAATCTGCTGGATACGCCGGGGCATGAAGACTTCTCCGAAGATACCTACCGCACGCTGACCGCGGTTGACTGCTGCCTGATGGTGATCGATGCCGCCAAAGGCGTAGAAGACCGGACCCGTAAGCTGATGGAAGTGACCCGTCTGCGCGATACGCCGATCCTGACTTTCATGAACAAACTCGACCGTGATATCCGCGACCCGATGGAACTGCTGGACGAGGTGGAAAACGAACTGAACATCGCCTGTGCGCCGATTACCTGGCCGATTGGCTGCGGCAAGCTGTTTAAGGGCGTATACCACCTTTATAAGGACGAGGTTTATCTCTATCAGAGCGGTATGGGTCATACCATTCAGGCGGTGCGCATCGTCAAAGGGCTGGATAATCCGGAACTGGATCAGGCAGTAGGTGAAGATCTGGCCGCGCAGTTGCGCGAAGAACTGGAATTAGTGAAAGGCGCTTCCCACGAGTTTGATCAAGATGCATTTCTGAACGGTGAAATGACGCCGGTATTTTTCGGTACGGCGCTGGGTAACTTCGGTGTCGATCACATGCTGGATGGTCTGGTGGCCTGGGCGCCTGCGCCGATGCCGCGTAAGACCGATGCGCGTGTGGTGAGTGCCGACGAAGAGAAGTTCAGCGGTTTTGTGTTTAAGATTCAGGCCAATATGGACCCGAAACACCGCGACCGTGTGGCGTTCATGCGTGTGGTGTCCGGACGGTACGAGAAAGGGATGAAGCTGCGTCAGGTGCGTACCGGCAAAGACGTAGTGATCTCTGATGCGCTAACGTTCATGGCAGGTGATCGCTCCCATGTGGAAGAAGCCTGGCCGGGTGACATTATCGGCTTGCATAACCACGGCACCATTCAGATCGGCGATACCTTTACTCAGGGCGAAGATCTGAAATTCACCGGTATTCCCAACTTTGCGCCGGAGCTGTTTCGCCGTATTCGCCTGCGTGATCCGCTTAAGCAAAAACAGTTGCTTAAAGGGTTGGTGCAGCTTTCCGAAGAAGGCGCTGTGCAGGTGTTCAGACCGCTTATCAACAATGATTTGATCGTGGGTGCGGTCGGTGTGTTGCAGTTTGACGTGGTGGTAGCCCGCCTGAAAACCGAATACAACGTGGAAGCGGTGTACGAATCGGTGAACGTCTCTACCGCACGCTGGGTTGAGTGCGGCGATGTGAAGAAGTTCGAGGAATTCAAGCGCAAGAACGAGCCGAATCTGGCGTTGGATGGCGGCGACAACCTGGCGTATGTAGCGCCGACCATGGTTAACCTCAATCTCGCGCAGGAGCGTTATCCTGACGTGCAGTTCCATAAGACCCGCGAACATTAATCGTTGGTATATTAATCGTTGCTATATCACCCACTCCGCCAGGAGTGGGTAGTTTTATCATATTGATTAACTATCAATAACATGATGACTGTCTTCTGATCGTTTCCCTGCCACGGACAAATCTGAAATCACTGTCTTCCCGCCGTTCTGTGCTGGGTTTTTGCCTGCCATTGTCTATAGTTACCAGTGTGTTAAGGTTTTAGTTTATTTAACCATTATTCGTTTAAAATTAGGTTTTTATGTTTTTTATATTTGATTGGTTAATAGAATAATCTGAAATGACGTAACGAATCGTTCTGATACGATGTAGTAGTGAACCTGTTGTAAAACAGGCGATAACGATAAGGAAGGTATTGATGAAAAAGACCAAGATTACACTTTCGATGCAATGTGAACGGTGGGCTAAGTGTGGATTGGCGCTGGCGGCGTTGGTACTGGGTTCGGTACTGGCAAGTGGTCAGGCGCAGGCTGAGCAGGAAACGCTGGTACAGCAGGCGCAGCGTATCGCCGATACCGCAGGTAAGAAAATCGATAATTCCGTACAGAAGGCTACTGACTATGTAGACGACAGCACCCTCACCGCCAGAGTAAAAGGCGCATTGCTAAAAGACGAAACGCTCGACAGCAATAATATTTCCGTCTCCACCCACGATGGTGTGGTGATGCTTAGCGGATTTATTGCCAGCCAGCAGATGGCGACCCAAGCGGTGAAAATTGCCGTCCAGACTGAAGGGGTGAAATCGGTCAGTGATAAATTACAGGTGAAGGATGGCAGCGGTGTGCAGTCGGTTAGCGCGTATGCTGGTGACGCCCTCACCACCAGTACCATCAAGGCCAAATTGTTGGCGGATGACATCGTGCCTTCTCGTCATATCAAGGTGGTCACTCAAGATGGCGTGGTGTTGTTGACTGGCCAGGTCGCCAACCGGGCGCAAGCTGAACGGGCTGAAGCGATTGCCAAGGCGGTTAGCGGCGTCAAAAGCGTCAAAAATGAACTGACTGTGAAATCCTGAATTCTATCGCCTCACCGCTGAGCATTGACAGCAGCATGATGGTGCGCTTGTTGTTGCCATTATGCCCTTTCTTTGAGTGATTGCGGATGTCGCCGCGTACCCAGACCGTTTTTGGCAGGGGTACTGACGGCGATACCCCTCTCAATGTGCATATGCAAGGAGGTCTGATGTTTCGCTGGGGCATTCCTTTTCTCATCATTGCGGTTCTTGCGGCTGCTTTCGGGTTTGGTGTGCTTGTCGGTACGGCTGCCGCCGTCGCCAAAATCGTTTTTGTGGTTGGAATTATCTTGTTCCTGCTTAGCTTGTTTATGGGACATCGCCGACCATAGGCGTGGAAATTCCATGTGTCTGTCATATTATTTCGCCACACTGTCTGTGTTGTTTTTTTGTCCGAAGTTTGTCTGGGGGTCATTATGATGAATCTGGATGTTGCTATTGGCAGATGGAAACAGTGGAAAGGTTGCCTGTGGGAGCTGTGGGCTGAATGTGTTGACAGCGACGGAGCCTGGGTCGCGGGAAACCACGATTTTCTGGCAGGTGTGATGCAAGAATATTACGGAAAAGATCAGGAGAAGGTATCCTTAGAGCATGACAGCTTGCACTAAGGGATGACCGTTGCCCCCCCATTCTTTATCTGATGACGCGCAGGTGCCGGCCTTTGGGTTTATCGACACCCATTGCCACTTTGATTTTCCTCTGTTTGCTGACGATGCCGCGAGCAGTTTGGCGCGGGCCGCGCAGGCAGGCGTCCGCCGCTTGATTGTGCCGGCTGTGGCCGCTGAACACGTTGACCGGGTATTGGCGCTCAGTGAGCGTTGGTCCGTTCTATATGCTGCTCTGGGATTACATCCGTTGTATATTGCCGGGCATCAGGAGGCGCATCTGGCCGAACTGGCGTCGGCATTGGCGTACTCGCCTCCGCGTTTGGTCGCGGTGGGTGAGGTAGGTCTGGATCTTTACATGCTGGAGCCGCAATTTGAACGGCAGAAAGCGTTTCTGGCAGCCCAGCTTAAGCTGGCGGCCCAACATGATCTACCGGTGATTCTCCATTCCCGCCGCAGCCATGATCAACTGGCGCAGATGCTGCGCCGCCATCCGGTGCCATGTACGGGGGTGGTGCACGGTTTTGCCGGCAGCTACGATCAGGCCATGACGTTTATCCGCCTTGGCTACTATATCGGGGTCGGCGGTACTATCACTTATCCGCGCGCCAACAAGACCCGTCAGGCTATCGCACGTTTGCCGCTTGACCGACTGTTGCTGGAAACCGATGCGCCGGATATGCCGGTGTACGGATTTCAGGGGCAGCCGAATCGCCCTGAGCGTATTGTTTCGGTATTCGACGCGCTATGCGAACTGCGTCCGGAGTGGCCGCAGGTGATTGCAGATGCCATTCTTGCCAATACACTCCGGTTGTTTCCGGGGCTGCGATTATCGGAGTCTGCGTAATCCGTCTGGCACCTTATCGTCAGACGGCGGTATTTCCCTGTTTTGTCGGCTGTTGTCCGTGACAATGCATAAACCTGGCAAATCGCGTTGTCTGTCAGAATCGACCTGTGGTGAGTGCCTGCGTATCCATCAGAAACCTATTTTTATGGTGAGTATCGCTGTCAACGCGGCAAATTTAACAATCAAAACAGCGTCTAACCCGCATATTGCCAGTTAAGAAAGCGACGAACGTCATTTTTTGATGTTTTTCTTTGTCTGATGCGGTATGAACTTGCGACGAAAATCGTTTAACGTGCTTCGTCTATTCCTTATGACATATTAAGAACCTATTCCAACAGGTTATTTCAGCTGTCAGTTATGCCTACTGGGATAGTTCTACGTTGCAGAGTGCAGTGACATGCTTGCTTCATTTATAAAAAATATCGAGTGGTTGACCATCAGTCCGGCTGGGAATGAGACTGCTTACCCAGGGCATTGCGCTCGCTGCTATTTCGACTTGTCGGCGTATCGTGATGATTTGTTTTCCCTGGCAGGGTTCCCTATGCCGGAGGCGATCACGCGTTCAGTGCCGAAACGCCGGGCAGAGTATCTGGCAGGGCGTTATCTGGCGCAGACGGTGATGTCCCGGCTGGGCGTGGATAGCTATGTATTGACCAGTGCGCCTGATCGCTCGCCGCAGTGGCCGGAGGGCATCGCAGGTTCGCTCAGCCACAACGTCGATAGTGTGTTGTGTGCCGCGCATCAATGCAGCCGGGATATCACCTGTATCGGGCTGGATATCGAAACCTGGATGCACGCTGAGCGCGCCAGCAACCTGTGGCCCGGCATCGCTGATGAGATTGAATATGACTGGTTGCATTCCCACGATTCGATGAGTTTCGCCAGAATGTTGACACTGAATTTTTCCGCCAAGGAAAGTTTATATAAAGCGTTGTATCCGAAGGTAAAACGCTACTTTGATTTCTTGGATGTCCGCATGGTCGGGCTGGATGCGGTACAGCATACCTTTACTTTGCAGTTGTTGACTGACCTGTCGGCTGATTATCTGGCTGGGCGTAGTTTCTCAGGATCTTATCTATTGCGGGAAAGTGATATCACCACGTTTCTGTTTAACTAAACAGCATGGCGTCATGACGGCAGGGAGCGACAGCGATGAAAATGACGGGCAATACGATACTGATTACTGGCGGTGGTTCGGGCATCGGGTTGGGGCTGGCGGCGGCGTTCCATCAGCGGGGTAATCAGGTCATTATCGCCGGGCGGCGTGAGGAGATCGTGCGGCAGGCCGCAGCACCTTTCCCCGGCATGGTCTGGCGAGTATTGGATCAGCGCGATCCTATGGCGATTAACGCTTTTGTCGCACAGTTGACGCAAGATTATCCGACGCTCAATGTGCTGATTAATAATGCCGGCATTCAGCGGCGTGAAGATCTAACCCAGGTGGACCCGCAACAGATTACCGATACGGTATCGACCAACCTGTTGGGTCCGCTATGGCTGACCGGCGCATTAATTCCCCATTTGCTGCGTCAGCCGCACGCGACGATAGTGAATGTGACCTCCGAACTGGCATTTTTGCCGCAGGCGATTACTCCAACCTACTGTGCCAGCAAAGCAGCGTTGCACGCTTACACCCAAGCGTTGCGCTGCCAACTGCGTCAGACATCGGTACAAGTCATCGAGATTATCCCGCCCTGGGTGCAAACCGGGTTGCAGGGCGAGCAGGGGTATGACCCGCGTGCGATGCCGTTGCCTGATTTTATTGATGAAACGCTGCTGTTGTTGTCACAGCAGCCGCAGGCGGATGAGATTGTGGTAGCACGGGCCTGCGCCTTTCGGTTTGCCGAGCGGGAAGGAACATACGCCGAGCGTTTTCGATCCTTTAATCTCGATCAGGAAGGTTAAAACAAAAGCCAACCGACAGCTTTTCTGATGGCGGCTACTGATGTTTAACGCCCAATACTTCTTAACTGGGTGCAAAACGGGCAGTTGCAACCGCTCACTGAGGTGGCATCGCAGATACCCAACGGACCTGTAGCGACATGACCGTTACTGAATGCCGTTTCCATCTGCGCCAGTTTCGCGGCGTCATTCGGGTTGACAGGCGTCAGTTTGGCCTGAAATGCCGAGGCGTTGGCCGCCGCAAATGAGAGAAAAACCAGCGACATCCTGAGTTTCATAACCGACCACCTGTAAGTTGTCAGGCAACACGTGTTGAAAAGAATAGAGTGTGGCTTGTTATAACATACCCTTTTCTGTGCTGCATCCTTCGTACTTATCCGATAATCGGACAGTTTGTAAGCGTCCATTACCGCCGGGCATGTTGTGATTGTGCTGCTGGCAAAACGTTAGGTATCGCTTATTGATTTGATAAAGACAACGCATTAGCGATGGGCATCACATTTTTGTACCTTACATTCCAAGCCAAACACAGTGGAATACATGAGGAATCAGCGATGTCCGTTATTAATACTAAAGTTAAACCGTTTAAAAACCAGGCCTTTAAAGATGGTCAGTTCGTTGAAGTGACTGAGCAGAGCATCGAAGGCAAATGGAGCGTGTTCTTCTTCTATCCGGCTGACTTTACGTTTGTCTGCCCGACTGAACTGGGCGACGTTGCGGATCACTATGACGAGTTCCAGAAAATCGGCGTCGATATCTACTCTGTATCTACCGACACCCACTTTACTCACAAAGCCTGGCACGGCAGTTCTGACACCATCGCCAAAATTAAATACGCCATGATCGGCGACCCGACCGGCGCGCTGACCCGTAACTTCGAAAACATGCGTGAAGATCAGGGCCTGGCTGACCGCGGCACCTTCATCGTTGACCCGCAGGGCATCATTCAGGCGGTGGAAATCACTGCTGAAGGTATTGGTCGTGACGCGTCCGACCTGCTGCGTAAGGTGAAAGCCGCTCAGTACGTGGCGTCTCATCCAGGTGAAGTGTGCCCGGCTAAATGGAAAGAAGGTGATGCCACGCTGGCACCGTCTCTGGACCTGGTTGGCAAAATCTAACCTCAACTCTCCCCCTGATGTTCTATCGGGTGCATAGCACCCGATTTTTACGCCAACGCCAAGGATAATCTATGCTCGACAATAACGTGCAGCTCCAGCTGAAAACCTATCTGGAAAAATTAACCAAACCGGTTGAGTTAGTGGCGACGCTGGATGACTCAGCGAAATCCGCTGAAGTTCGGGAACTACTCATTGAGGTTGCCGGGTTGTCCGACAAAGTCAGTTTCTTTGAAAATAATGACCTGCCTGTGCGTAAGCCTTCGTTCCTGGTAACCAATCCGGGGGCGGCCACCGGGCCTCGCTTCGCTGGGGCGCCGATGGGACACGAATTTACCTCGCTGGTGCTGGCGTTGCTGCAAACTGGCGGTCACCCGTCGAAAGAAGCGAAGGAATTGCTGGATCAAATCCACAGCCTGGACGGCACGTTCCACTTTGAAACCTATTATTCGCTGACCTGCCACAATTGTCCGGACGTGGTGCAGGCGCTGAATTTAATGTCCATCCTGAACCCGAACATTACCCATACTGCCATTGATGGCGGTGTGTTTCAGGATGAGATCAAGGATCGCAATATCATGGGCGTCCCCACGGTATTTCTGAACGGCGAGCATTTCAGCCAGGGGCGCATGAGTCTGGCTGAGATCGTCGGTAAAATTGACACCGGCGCCAACGCCCGTGTGGTCGATAAGCTCAACAGCCGTCCGGTGTATGACGTGCTGATCGTCGGCAGCGGCCCGGCGGGTGCGGCGGCGGCTGTATACGCGGCTCGTAAAGGTATTCGCACCGGCCTGATGGGCGAGCGCTTTGGTGGTCAGATTCTGGATACCGTCGATATCGAAAACTACATTTCGGTGCCGAAGACCGAAGGCGCCAAACTGGCGACCGCGCTGAAAACCCATGTAGATGACTACGATGTTGATGTTATCGATTTACAGAGCGCGCAAAGATTGATTCCGGCTTCTGAACCGGGTCAGCCGCACCAGATTGAAACCGCCTCCGGCGCCGTGCTGAAATCCCGTAGCATCATCATTGCTACCGGTGCGCGCTGGCGCAACATGAACGTGCCGGGTGAAGAGCAGTACCGTACCCGTGGCGTGACCTATTGTCCGCATTGCGATGGTCCGCTGTTTAAAGGCAAGCATGTGGCGGTGATCGGCGGCGGTAACTCCGGCGTGGAGGCGGCTATCGACCTGGCGGGCGTGGTGAAACACGTCACCCTGCTGGAGTTCGCGCCAGAACTGAAAGCGGATTCCGTGCTGCAGAGCAAACTGCGCAGCCTGCCGAACGTGGACGTGATTGTGAATGCCCAGACCACGGAAGTGTTGGGTGATGGACAGAAGGTCACCGGCCTGCAGTATAAGGATCGTGTCACTGACAGCGTTCATAAGCTGGCGCTGGAAGGGATTTTTGTACAAATCGGCCTGTTGCCGAATACCAACTGGCTGGAAGGAACGGTTGAGCGCAATCGCATCGGTGAAATTGAGATCGATGTCCGTTGTGAAACCAGCGTGAAAGGTGTGTTTGCGGCGGGGGACTGCACTACCGTACCTTACAAGCAGATTATCATCGCCACTGGCGAAGGGGCCAAAGCCTCTCTGAGCGCGTTTGATCATCTGATCAGAACCCAGGGGTAATCAGATTCCGGCCTGAATCCTGTTCCATCTTGTTGCCTGGCCACCCACTTTCGGGCTGTTATCCCTCATATCACTAAACTGACCCAGCCCCTTCAGCCTGTCTGAAGGGGTTTTTTTTATGCGCCAAACCCAGGGGTATTATTGCCGTGTTGCGACATGGACACCGTGACTCTCACGCTCGTCAGGCCGTTGGCACGGTGCTGGCAGGCTGGCCGACCTTCAACTGGGTATCGAACGCGAATATATCATTGAAAACGCAGAATTCCGGCACGCCCAGTTCCAGTACCGGCACCTGTTGTTGCAGGTAACGCAGGCACGCCTGTTGGGTTTTCAGGTACGCTTGCGATTCCTCTTCCGTCATCCAGCGCACCAGATACCCCAACGTCACGTGAAAACCATAGGTATCGTGGTCCGGTGCACGGATCTCCAGCCGCTCAGATAACTGATCCCGCAGGGTACGCAATTTGCGCTCCTCGTTGTTATCTGCGGGGGTCAGGCGCAGTATGGCGCCAGAATCCAGCTGGGCGTTGAAGTTGGTGATACGCATTTTAAACGGTAACGTGGCTTGCAAGTCGAACCCTGCCAGTTTGCGAGCCAGATGATCGGAACAGGCCTGCATCGGAGCATCGGTGGGTAGGTCAACCGGCCAAAACGGTAACCTGCGTTTGGTTTCGTTCACGCCTTCAAACACGGTCATGTGATAGCTGGAAGGTGGGGTGAAGGCCAGACAGTGGCTGAAGTCCTGCTGTTTTAGCGTATCGCGTACCGTCATAAACGCATTCGAGGCGTCGGAATCCAGCGGGATGTGAGAAATAATGGTGTTGCCGGGAAAGCGGCTGACGCTGCCATCGGGATCGAATTTGCCGCCAATGTCGTGTGGTGTGGGCACCAGAGAATCCGCTGGACGCATGGTGCTGAACATGTCGTCGGCTCTGGCGCTGGCAAATAACGACATACCATAAGCGAGCAACGGCAGTTGCAGGACGAAGCGGCGGCGTAACGGGTTCATGACTCCTCCAGGTGGTGTAGATTGAGGGATGCGCAGTTTGTCTAGGTTAGGCGTACTTTAATGACGGGTAAATTTCATGTTGTCATGGAGTTGTAAGTGAATCTTAATTTTTGCCGGGTCTGACATATCGTCGGCGCGGGTGCTGCGCCCTCGGTTTGAAGCACCAGCGGTGGCAGAAAAGCCGGAACAGGTGTGCCGATGGGACTGGCTTGCCGCCGGTTGCTGAACTGTTGATGAAGTGAGTAATCACTACTCTGATGGCGCGCTTTATAGCAAGCGCCAACTGGCAACTGAGAGACGCCTGCTACCAGTTGGTCACCTGATGCGATGAAGGAAAGGATGTTAGTGAGTGCTTATATACTTTTGCGAATATTTATTGCAAATAGCCTGTTGTAGACACTGTGCCGATAAGGCGCGCAGCGACGCGTTTCCCGTCGGCCCGATGCGTGTTTATGCCGGTGGATGCTATGCCGCTTGATGCTGCTGGCGGGCGTTAACTGGCGTCTGGCGCAGCAGTCGCAGACCATTGCCTACCACCAGCAAGCTGGCGCCGACATCAGCGAACACCGCCATCCACATGGTGCCCATGCCCAGCAGCGTGAGCGTCAGGAACAAAGCTTTGATGCCGAGTGCCAACACGATATTCTGGATTAATAGGGTACGTGTGGCTTTAGAAATGCGCACAAATTCTGGAATTTTGCGCAAGTCGTCGTTCATCAGCGCCACATCGGCGGTTTCAATGGCGCTGTCGGTCCCCATTGCGCCCATAGCGAAACCGATATCCGCGCGCGCCAGCGCCGGGGTGTCGTTGATACCGTCTCCCACCATGCCGATCACGCCCTGTGCCGACAGCCGTTCAATCTGTGAGAGTTTGTCTTCCGGCAACAAGTTGCCGCGCGCTTCATCAATGCCCACATCACGGGCGATAGCTTGCGCCACGTACTGGTTGTCGCCGGTAAGCATCAGGGTTTTAATGCCGGCCTGATGCAGCGCGTTGATAGCCTCCTGACTGGAGGGTTTCACCGTATCGGCCACCGTCATCAACGCTAAAATTTGCCGCTCGTCGCCCAGAATGATCACGGTGTTGCCAGCCTGCTCCAGTGCGGTCAGTCGCCCGGTAATCCCCGTGGCGGTATCGCCCAGCCACTGTTGAGCCAGTCGCTGGTTGCCGAGAAAATAGCGCTGCCCTTGCAGAGTGCCGATGACGCCTTGTCCGGCGACGGCGCTGAAGTTATCGACATCAAGCAATGGCGTACTGATTTCCTGCGCTGCTTTTGCTACTGCCTGCGATACCGGGTGGTCAGAGCGGCTGGCCAGACTGGCAGCCAGTTGCTGACAGCGGGCGGCGTCAACGTCAGCGAGCGTCTCAAAGCCGGTCTGCACCGGTTTACCGTGGGTCAGGGTGCCGGTTTTGTCCAGCGCCAGCCAGGAAAGCGCGTGGCCTTTTTCCAGAAATACCCCGCCTTTGATCAGAATGCCGCGCCGCGCCGCCGCCGCCAGCCCGCTGACGATGGTGACCGGGGTAGAAATCACCAGTGCGCACGGGCAGGCTATTACCAACAGCACCAGCGCCTTGTAGGTCCACTCCTGCCAGTTTCCGCCGGTAAACAGCGGCGGCAGTACTGCCACTAATACTGCGCCCAGAAACACCAGCGGGGTGTAAACGCGGGCGAACTGATCGACGAACCGCTGCGTTGGCGCTTTGGTGCCCTGTGCCTGCTCCACCGCGTGAATAATCCGCGCCAGCGTGGTGTTAGCCGCCGCCGCTGTCACCCGATATTCAAACGAGCCGCTTTCATTGATAGTGCCGGCAAATACGCTGTCGCCGACACGTTTATCCACCGGCAGGCTTTCTCCGGTAATCGGCGCCTGATTGACAGCGGAGTGGCCGCTGGTGATGTTGCCATCCAACGCAATACGCTCGCCGGGACGTATCCGTACGGTGCTGCCCGGCGCGACGGTGTTAGCTTCCATGTCGCGCCAACTGCCATCTGGCTGTTGCACTGTGGCGGTATCCGGGGCCAGATTCATCAACCCGGCAATGGCATTGCGGGCGCGGTCCAGCGAACGCGCCTCAATGTGTTCGGCAAGGGTAAACAACACCATCACCATCGCTGCTTCCGGCCACTGTTGCAGGAACAGCGCACCGGTCACCGCGATGCTCATCAGCGCATTGATGTTCAGATTGCCGGTACGCAGGGCAATCCAGCCTTTGCGATAGGTGGTCAGTCCACTGGCGGCGACGGCGAGAATCGCCAGTACCGCAGCCCACCATTCGGGCAAACCGCTCCACTCTACTGCTTCCGCCGCTCCGGCAGCGACCACCGCCAGACCCAGCGGCCACCAGGTTTTTTTCGGCTCCGGCGGCAAGGCAGCGCGGTCATCACCGGTGCGAACTTCAGGTTCGAACCCTAACGTGCGGATGGCGGCCAGCACCTTGTCCAATGCATCGTAACGGTGGGTAACCGTCATCACCCGTTGCATCAGATTGAATTCCAGCTTGCTGATTTCCGGCAAGGTGCCGAGTTTTTTTCGCAGCATCGTTTCTTCGGTCGGGCAGTCCATCTGCATAATGCGTATCGGCGTGCGCTGCTGGTCGCCGATACGTTCCGCACCTTCCAGCGTAGTGGTTGGCTCGGTCGGTGCCGCATTGTCGCAACAGTGATGAGCGCATGTTTGCCCACGTTGTTGGGTATTGTTAGCGGTGTGAGGCGTCTGGCGCGTCTGCTGATGTGGCCGGAACAGGGCCTTACCCGGTTTTTCCAGCGTGACTGGCTGGAATTGACGGTGAGAAGTAGATGAATGTTTCTCTGACATGGTTGATTCCTGTTCTGGGTTTTGTTGTAGTAAAAACCCTGTAGCAACTATAGGGTCAAGGGGGAATTACATGAAAATTGGCGATCTGGCGAAAGCGACCAACACCACACCGGAAACCATTCGTTTTTATGAGAAGAAAGGGCTGTTGCCCGAACCGGAACGTACCGAAGGGAACTATCGCCACTACCATCAGTTTCATGTTGATCGGTTGCGGTTTATCCGTAACTGCCGCTCATTGGACATGAACCACGATGAAATCCGCGCGCTGGTTGCGCTCAGTGAGCAACCTGCTGCCAGTTGCGAGGGGGTGAATATCCTGTTGAATGAGCATCTGGGGCATGTGGAAGCGCGTATTGCGGAGCTACAGCAACTGAAAGTGCAACTGATGCACATTAGCCAACGCTGTCAGGTGACGCAGACTGTGGACGACTGCGGCATTCTGCATGGTTTGTCTGCGTTGGAGATTGAAGACAGCGGCACCGGCCATACGCACTTGGGGTAAGCGCTTACCCACCCGATTACGCCGATTCTCGCTCGATGAGCTGAAAGCCGATATCGATAATTGCATCGCTGTGGGGATGGCCGGCGATGTTGTCTGCCAGTAAGGTAGCGGCCCGGCGGCCCATCTCCCGCCTGTCGATGCCGACAGTGGTGATAGAGGGACGATTGCTGGCGGCAAAATCCAAATCGCCGAACCCCATCACCGCCAGATCCTGAGGAACACGCAGGCCACGGCTTTCCGCTTCCTACGCTGAGTGAGCAGGCTCGCAAGTGGACGCAACTGAGCTATGAATTTGGCAAGTAGCCGGGTAGTGTCTTGTCTGGTACGGCTATTGATAACCGTTGACGTGCTGCTACCAGCCAAAGTAACTGAGGCGACCAACGTACGATCCACATTCTTTCAATTTTCTGGCCTGATTATCTTGCGAGCTAATCAGGCTAAATATTATACACATTACCAATAATCACAAATATTGATCTCAATAAGCATTAGCATAATATTTAATTATTAAAAAATAATTAAAATAAAAAAGAAATAGTGTGATCATTTATATAAATGAATTAATAGGTGCTATTGTCTATTTTGGTGTTTTCTGACGCCGTATTGTTATGATTTTTCTGGTCGCTATTTTAAATTTTTTTTGTGTGATATATTATCGTGACCGGAGAGGTGCGAATAATAAAAATTTAATGGACTATGATTAAACGTGTCTAGCAATCAGATAAAAATTTCCTATGGAAATGACTTTTCCATTATTAAATTGATGGATTTCTTATCAATCAATGTGACATTAATCGTCAGTGCCAAGATATTCTTGATGGGCATAGGCGCTTTTGATGATGTCATTATGATTAGCCTGCTATTCTCTACCTCTTTTCTACTTGTTGGGGAATATACGGGCTTATATCAGAATCGGCTTAAAAATATGCAGTTTCGTGGACAGAGAACGCTGTGGGTGTCCGCATTGCTATCTGTCATATTTGTTGAGGTGGTCAGGACATATGCCGGTACATTGTACTCGCTAGGGCTGTTGCACCAACTCGATAACATATATTTTCCTTCTACATTTTACTGGTACACCCTTTCTTTATGCGTTCTCTATCTGATGCGTTTAATTACGTTCAAATGCATGGCTAAAAAACGGATTCGGGTGGCGATTGTAGGATTAACCCCTGGCGGGTTAGCAGCGGAAAAAGCCTTGCTCAAAGAGTACGCTAATATGCAGTTAGAGTTGGCTTTCTACGATGATCGCAATCCATCCCGCTTTGGCTACCTGATAAAAAGTGAATTTAAAGGCAAGGTGAGTGCGCTGGTTGAGGAAGCTAAAGCTGGCCGGGTAGATGAAATTTATATTGCACTGCCGATGATTGCGTTGAAACGCATTCGCTATTTTCTGTCGATGATGTCTGATACTACAGTTGATACTTATATTATTCCTGATCTTTATTCTTATAGTTCATACGTATCACAGCTTCGTTCCATTAATAATATTCAAACCATCAGTATTTTTAGATCGCCGTTTGACGGTCTTGGCTCAGTAATTAAGCGTGCGGAGGATTTGATCATTGGCGGAATTATTACGCTGATGATTTCGCCGTTGCTATTAGTGATTGCTATCGGCATCAAGCTGACGTCGCCTGGGCCGGTGTTATTCAAGCAGGATCGCTACGGCCTGAGTGGCAACAAAATCAAAGTGTGGAAATTTCGCTCGATGCACGTGATGGAGAATAGCGATGTTGTGAAGCAGGCAACGAAAAACGATCCGCGCGTTACACGCTTTGGCGCTTTTTTACGCCGGACCTCGCTAGATGAATTGCCTCAGTTTTTCAATGTATTACAAGGTACAATGTCAATTATTGGTCCCCGGCCCCACGCGGTTGTGCATAATGAACAGTATCGGCAACTGGTCGAAAATTACATGATTCGCCATAAAGTGAAGCCGGGAATATCAGGGCTGGCGCAGGTTAATGGTTATCGTGGTGAGGTGGATACCCTCGATAAAATGGAAAAACGGGTTTACTACGATATTGCCTACATTCAAAGCTGGTCCCTCTGGCTGGATATCAAGATTATCTTTAGAACCATTTTCAAAGGCTTTATCGGTGAAAATGCGTACTAAATTGATCATTGCTGCGGGAATGGTAATACCTCACCCTTCCTGGGCGGAACTGGTACCTAAATCGCATATCGGTATTGCGGGTATTGATTTTCAAAGCCAGCTTGGTCTGGATTATGGGCATGAGAGTAACGTGACCAATCAGGCTTATCATCAAGACGTGATAGGATCTGATTTTCAAAGCCTCAAGCCAACGCTTAAAGCTATTGGTCAACGTGATCAGGACCGCTATTTACTGATGTATTCTGGGGATTATCGTCATTACGGCAGCGCCCCGGCGGATAATTATACCGATCATCTGTTGCGATTTAATGGCGCATGGCGCTATGGGCAAAGGCATGGGATAGCGCTTATTCTTGATGATTCCCTTGGCCATGAAGCGCGTGGGAGTGGTATTACCGAAGGATTTCGGCCTCAACAGTTGCGCGAATTTGGTATTCATTCACCGTTGAGTAACACGCTTTTCAATAGCGAATTACGTTACAGCTATGGTACACCGGGTGGGCGAGGTAAAGCCGACGTTGCTGTGTTGTTTAAAAAACTGCGTTTAGGCCATACCGGTGATATCAGAAATACCGATATTGATTTTTATAACTATATCCTTGGGCAGGAATGGCATGAGAACGGTTTGGTAGCAGAACTCACTGACCAATACTCCCAGGCAACGCGCTTTAACTACCGCTTTACTAATAATCAGCGGCGTTATGAAATCGATGCTAAAAAAGACAACAACGACTATTACCTGGAATACGGCGTCAAATCGCAGCTTACAGGCAAAACCCGTATTGATGCGAACGTATCCTGGTTATACAAAACCTTTGATAATAACCCGAATGCCAGGGATTTCAGTGGCGTCAACTGGAACATTCAGGGTGAGTGGAAGCCGGTTAAACAGTCTGCTTTTATCGCTCATACGGCACAGCGCATCAAAGATCCGACAGAAGTCGGTGGCTATATCATGGTGTCTGAATATGGTATCTCTTATCAGCATGTTTGGCTGGTTGGGAAATTCTCTACCACGTTCGATTATTCGTACCTGACAGATGATTACAAGAATTATCTGGATGATCGTAAAGACAGGAACAGGGTATTCACATTCGCTATGAACTATAGCGTCAGGCCATCTATTAACGTTGAAATTAAGTACCAACTAAACACGCTCCGTTCTAATAAAAATACTGATTCTTTCTTTATTGGCCCTGATGGTAATCGCCAGGTCATCAGAACGCTGGGCCACGATAACTCTCTGATTATGTTTACAACTAAGGTACAGATCTAACGTGAGAATAATAAAGCTGTGCATTTTTCTGTGCCTGAGCGCATTGCTGGCCGGATGTACCCTGTCAAGTCCGCAGCAGATGGACAAACCTGACAGCGAGGACACCGGTTATCAGTTAGATGAAGGCGACGCCGTCAATATTCTGGTATACGGCGAGCCTGAGATGACAATGAAATTCATGTTGGATAAAAGTGGCGCGATTACTTTTCCCTATATCGGTCAACTGGTGTTGAAAGGAAAAACGCCGGGGCAGGTGAGCGAAGAATTGACTCATCGCCTGCGTGGTGACTATCTGCAAAATCCGATGGTGACGGTCAGCATCGCCGAATTCCGGAAGTTCTATATCACGGGTGAAGTTCACAAGCCGAATGGGTATGGCTACGAGCCGGGGTTGACCGTTGAAAAAGCGCTGGCGTTGGCCGGTGGATTTACTGATCGTGCAGACCGCAAAGATATTGCTATTCGTCTGTCGAAGAGCAATCAACTGATTGAAAATGTTGATGTAAGACACACAGTTCATCCCGGTGATACCGTGATTGTTGGTATGAGTTTTTTCTGAACATGAGTCTATCTATTGTGGAAAACGGCAAAAAGCTGGAAAGCACCATCGACTTTTCCCGGTTTGCCCAAGAACTCAAAAAAAACGGCTGGAAGATAGCCCTGTCTGGCTTGGTTGCTGCGGCAGTGGCATACCCGCTGATTAACATGATCACGCCTAAATATGTTTCGACGGCCACGGTGCTGATTAAAGCGCAACAAGATAATGTTTCACCCTTGCCGCAGGTCGATGGCTACGATTCCACCCGCAGTGGCTATTACGAAACGCAGTATGCGTTGATGCAGTCGCGTATTGTGCTTGAACAAGCGGTACGGGACATCAAATTGTACCAAAATTCAGCGATTAACGGTGATTCTGACAAAAATGCGGATAACCAGGCTGATGAGCAACAACAGGTTGATCGTGCGCTGAAAGCGATGGTGCCAAACCTGACGATTAACGGTGTTCGCACCACGCATCTCGCCACTATCTCATATGAATCGGCATCGCCGGCGCTTTCGGCTGAAATCGCTAACGGGGTTGCGCAAGCATTCATTAATTATACGGCGAGACAAAAGCACCTTAAGACGTTAAAAGCCAGAGAATTGAACCAAAAACAGATGGAAGAGGTGTGGCAGCAAGTTGTAGCGCAGCAGGCCGCTATCGATCAGTTTCTAAAGAGAGAAGGATTGCTCACGTTCCGTGGTGTGGATGGTTTTGAAACGGAACAGTTGGGTATCGTCACCACGAAGCTGGCGGATGCTACCCAGCGTCGCATCACCGCAGAAACGAACTATAACAGCGTACGTTTGAATGCAGGAAAATCGCTGGAAAACATCATTTCGCTGCCCGATATTTCTAATCATGCTCAGATTCAGGATTTGCGCATTGCTCTGACGCAGGCCCGACGTTCTTTATATGATTTACGCAAACGCTATGGGCTGAAACATACCAAGATTTTGGAAGCGGAAGCCCAGGTTCAGGCGATTGAGGAACAGACCCGCACCGTGTTACTCGAACTGGAAACGGGGCTGAGTAAGCAGTATCAAGCGGCGCTGAGGGATGAAAAATACTATCAGCAACTGTTGGATCAACAAAAAGCGGCCTTCCAGACGCTGGCGTCTAAACGTGATGAATACAACAACCTGACGACGGCGTTGGAGAAAACGAAAGAACTCTATAAGGCGCTCTATCAACGCACCAAAGAGCAGACGCTTGCCGGCAACTACTTAGAACCGGATGCGGTGTTGTATGACCCTGCGGTGCCGACTGACAAGCCGTCGAAACCGAATAAAGCGATGCTGCTGGTGATGGCTGTCATGCTGACCCTGATTTTCTCGGTGGTTTATTTCATCGTGAGAGCCGCGCTGGATAATTCAATCAACAGCATCAGCCAGATGAAAAAACGCCTTAATGTGGAGCCAGTGGGTGAAATTCGCCGTTTTACCAATGGGTTGAGACGAACACAGGTGGTGCGCTTGATAACCGAGTCACCGCTGGATGTGGATATTGTCCACAGCATCAGAACCCATATTTTGTTGTCGCATCCATCCTGCCAAACCATTGCCATCAGTTCGACGGAAGCCGGTGAAGGGCGATCACTGCTGGCGCATTTGCTGGCGACATCCTTCAGTGCGGACCAAAAAACGCTGCTTATCGATCTGGATTTCTTTAACAACGCCGGGTTGACGCAAGATTTGGCGCAACCTTCTGCGATTGGCATGGCAGAAATACTGCAAGACCAATCCATTATGGATGCCGCTCTGGTGACGGTCAGTGAAAATTTAAGCTTCCTGCCGCGTGGTAATGCACAGATGTCTTCTTTGCTGATGCTGTCATCCGAACAGGTCGCAACGTTGATGGCGGAACTGAGAACACGTTATCAGCGAATAATTATTGACGTGGCTGCTGTGAATCAAACTCAGGATATTCAACTGATTAATCGGGTGACCGATGGGCTGATTTTTGTATTGAAAGCCGGTGCGTGGCGTGCTGGCGATGTGTTGAGTGCCATTGAGAAAGTGAAACATCACCACGCGGTGCTGATTGGCGCGGTAATAAATCAGGTGGCTGATAACGACCTTGAAACCAAAGAGGGAATACGTTCCCTGAGCCATCACATGAATGCGCTCATCAACCGCACAGGTCATCTATGAGTTTAGTGAAAATATGAGTTTACTGAAAAGTGTTTCTACCATTGCGAGTTCCTCGGTGCTTTCACAACTGATTGGCGCGTTGTCTATCTGGCTGATTTCTCATAAATATGATATGGCCGAGGTGGGGATTTACGCGCTGAACTACAGCATCGTGCTGGTGGGGGCACAGGTCTGTACCTTTGCATCGCAACTGCTGATCCCAAAACAGCAAGACAGTGAGTTGGCGCAAAACGTGGTGTTCAGTACGCTGCAAAGTCTGATTACTGCGGTGCCTTACGCCGTACTGACCGCATGGTTGTTCCAGCAAAACGTATTCTTTCTCTACCTGCTCACGCTTTCCTATGCGCTGGTATTGATAGCCGAGAATTTATCGCTGCGCGCGGGCAACTATCGTTTTCTGGCTTTTCAGCGCCTGTCTGTTTCGACGGTGGTGGTATTGTCGGTTGTGTTCACCTCACATAGCTCCGCCTTTTATTGGGCCTGGGCTTGCACCATGATGGCGCTGATTAGCGGCTGCATCTTGTATTCATTTAATATTCACACCATTACGTTTAGGCATTTTAGTCCGCAGCGTAATACGGCATTCTTTACTCAGCATTTTCACCACCTTACCCGCGTTGGCAGTGCGGAAGTGCTGGCGATGGTAAATAATAATTTGCCGATTATGCTGATTAATTTTTGGTTCTCTTCGTTGACCGCGGGTTATTTTTCGGTGGTAAGCCGTTTTTGTCTGTCGCCGGTTGTGATCATCGGCAATGCGGTGCGTAACTCTATTTTTTCGTCATGGTCCGCCGATTTTAGAAATAAGCGATTTAACTATGATGAATTCAAAAAGGTTCGTCGGGTATTACTGGTAGCGGGCGTCATCTGCACATTAGGTGTGTTTGTGTGTTATCCGTTGGTGATGAATCTTTTTTTCAGCGAGGAGTGGATCAATTCCATTCCTACGTCTCGCTATATGTTACCTTACTTATTCCCGGCGCTGGCAGTATGTCCGTTGACGGTGATTGAATTAATATTTGGATCTCATCGCTATTTTCTGCGTATTCAGCTGGAGCAATTAAGTATTGTATTAATCGCTTTTGTGATGGTGCCTTATTTTTATCATCATTATGCTACATCAATGATTCTTTTTTCGGTATTGACGCTGGTGCGCTACGCGTTCATTTATATAAAAGTGAATAAGCGTGCTAATGCGCTGAAAAGCATGATGACTGAATCATGAATTTAAATACCGGACATTATCTGCAGGCATATGTCTTTATTACGTTGGTGTTTTGTGGGCTGACGCAATATTTCACCGGTTTGCTGGCGGTGCTGTGGTTACCCTTTTTTATGGTTCTGATCATGTCAGCGCTGCTCATCATGCAAACCCGTTACGATGGATTGCATTTAGATACCCAGGAACTGATGGTTATCACGCTTTATCTCTCTTTTATGGCGATGGCGTTGGTGTCTACGCTATTGCAGGGGGGAATAACCGTCACCATTGTCGGTTTTAAAAACGAGATTGCGTTATCGCTGATTATGTTTTGCCTGTTGCTGGGATTTTGCCGGGAATCACAAATTTATCGCGTGACCTGTAGCTTGTATTGGGTGTTCTACGCGCAATTTCCTGTCGTGTTTTATCAGGTGTTATTCGTTTTACCAAAGCGGGTAGCCTTGCGTGGCGAAGATGAAAAATGGGATTCCGTGGTCGGTACTTTTGGCGGCGATCCCATGGGCGGCGGGAATACTGCAGCGATGGGGTTGTTCTGTCTGCTGATTATGCTGCTAAAAGTGTCGGAGTTTAAACATGGTTTGACGTCCTTTAAATCCACGGCATTACATATCATTTTGGGATTTAGCCTCTGTATCCTGGGAGAAGTGAAGTTCGTTATCCTGATTTCACCGTTATTACTGGCCTGTGTTTGGATGATGCCGGGTTATATTAAGGGATTGAGTAATGTCAACCTGAAAGCGATTTTACTGATTTTGATCGGCATGGCGTTACTGATTACCGTGGCGATTACGATTTTGGCTTCTGGTTACTCCTCGGCGTTTGGCAGCGATCCGACAAAAAGCGCCGCTAGCGTATTTCTGGATTCGTTAAGTTATATTTTCGATACCAATTATATTATGGAATCAGGTGAGCTGGGGCGTTTTACTACCCTATTTTTCTGGTTGAAGAATCACGATATGTGGGGACCTTCCGGTACTTTATTCGGTTATGGATTAAATGCAACCAATAGTGGTAGTGCCGTTTCTCCGGGGTTTTTAAATATTATCTATAACCTGATTATTGATTCGACTTCATTAAGTGTGTTGCTATGGGAAGTGGGTGTGGTAGGAACACTATTTTTTATTGGATTAACTGTTTATATATTAATTATTGCACATCCAAAGCCAGTGCTGGAGCGTAATGAGTTAGACCGGCAAGATTTGCAATTGCTGAGTTTTTCTCCGGCATTTAATGTGTTTGCAATTGGCTGTCTGTTGAGTCTGCCTTATAGTCAGATTCTGATGATTATTCCCATGTTGCAATTCCTATTTTATTTATCACTAGGCTCAAGTCTGGTGATACGCCATTCTGTCCACCGCTATACGGGAAAGACTGTATGAGTGATAAATCTTTTATTTCAGTGAGTATTAAAACGTTCAATGAGGCGGAATGTATCGAGAAAACTATCGATAGTATTCGTCGCCATATTGCCGATTACCCTCATAAAATTATTGTTGCCGATAGCTTGTCAACCGACAACACTCAGCAGCTTGCCAGCGCCAAAGGCGTAACCGTGGTGTCGCTGACGGAACCGTCTGAACGCTGTTGTGGCGTGGGGCACCAGCTTGGCTATCTGTACAGCCAGGGGGATTATCTCCTGCTAATGGATGGCGATATGATGCTGGAAGACGGTTTTATTGAGCAGGGGATTGCATTTTTGGCGGCACATCCAGAGTACGCCGGCGTGGCTGGAACGGTAGAAATGGATGATGCAGCAAATTATGAATTTAAATCGCGCAAGCAACGCATTCATAAAATATATCCGCTGGGCGATTGTAGCCATCTTGGGGGCGGGGGGTTATACCGCCGTTCGGCCATTGAAAAAATAGGCTATCTCACCCACCGCAGCCTGCATGGTTATGAAGAGGCTGAATTAGGCATTCGTCTGCACGCTGCCGGATATAAATTACATCGCTTGAGTGTGCCTTATTTTCGTCACACCTCGTACACCATGCCAACATTTAAAATGCTGCAATATCGTTGGACAACGGGTTTTCTTTGGGCGCCGGGCGAGTTGTTGCGCAGCGCATGGGGCACCCCCCATTTCCGCGAGGCATTAAAAATTGTTAAAAACGAGGCGATTTTTGCGGTGTATCTGTTGGCGCTGCTGCTGGGATTATTGACGTTTAGCGCCAGTGTGATTGGCATAACGTTATTGCCGTTACTAATTTTTGTGGCATTAAAAACGGTTAAGAACCGCTCACTATTGAATGGATTGCAAAGTGTGATGAACCTGACGGTATTTTCGGCTGGGTTGGTAAAGGGGTTAAGCAGAACAATGCGCGACCCTATGACTCCGCCAGACAGCAAGGTTATTCATGAATAGGCTGGGATGATGAAAGTTTTATTAGTCAATAAATTTTTCTATATCAAGGGTGGCGCAGAAACGGTTTATTTTCAGGAAAGTGAAATGCTGAAAGCAGCCGGTGTTGAGGTTATCGCTTTCTCCATGCAACATGAAAATAATTTCCCGTCAGATTACGCGCCCTATTTTGTCAATAATGTGGATTACCACCAGCACAGTGGCGTGGTAGCGGCGGTAAAAACCGCGGTTAACTTTATTCATAATGCGCAAGCCTGCAAAAAGTTGTTGGCGCTATTGCGCAAAGAAAAACCGGATATTGTCCATTTCCATAATATCTACCACCAGCTTACGCCGTCGTTGATTAATGTCGCACGGAAGTTTGGTTGTAAAACCGTGTTAACGGCTCATGACTACAAAATTATCTGCCCTTCATACACCATGCTGCGTGATGGCAAGGTTTGCGATGCTTGTTTAACCGGTTCGGTCTTTAACGCGGTTAAATACCGTTGTCAGCAGGGTTCTGCATCAAAAAGCCTGCTGCTTTCGCTAGAGGCGGCCTGGCAGAATATTGCCCAAAATTATCAGGCGCTGGATGTGATTATTTCACCCAGCGAATTTTTACGCAGCCAACTCATTCGTAAACTGCCGCATTCTCGTATCGATGTCATTGTGAACGGGATTGATGACAGCCAGCCGTTAGAGGACATTGAAGACGAAGGTTATTTTCTGTTTATTGGCCGCCTGAGTCGGGAAAAAGGCGTTGCTACTCTGGCCCGCGCACATCAGCAAATGCGGAATAAAATCCCGTTAAAAATAGCGGGTAGCGGACCGCTGTATGACGATCTGGTCGCACAATTTCCGAATGCGGAATTCCTGGGTTATAAACAACAGGGCGAAGAGCTTAATACGCTGATTAGAAAGGCTCGTGCGGTGGTGGTTCCTTCCGAATATTATGAGAACTGCTCAATGTCGGTACTGGAGTCTATGGCGTTCGCCAAACCGGTGGTGGGTGGTCGTATTGGCGGTATTCCCGAACAAATCCGCGATAATATCGATGGCATTTTATTCGAGCCGGGTAATGTCCAGGCGCTGGCCGATGTGCTTGATGACCTGGCGGTGAATCCACAAAAAGCCAGAGAAATGGGATTGAACGCGCGTCAGCGTCTTAGCGAAAAATATTCATTGCATACACACACAGCATCTTTATTAGCGCTTTATCAGGAAATAATAAGCGAAAAATAATATGACAACTAAGATTACCGTCTTGGGTACACGTGGTATTCCAAACGTGTCTGGCGGTGTGGAAACACATTGCCAAAATTTATACCCAACTATAAAACAGCACTTTGATGTAGATATTTGTGTTCTGGCACGCTCACCCTATGTCAATTATAAAGAATCACAGTATCGCGGAGTGATGACCCGTGCGTTATTAGCGCCGAAAAAACGGTCATTAGAGGCAATCGTCCATTCTGTTCTCGCTGCATTTGCGACCTGTTTTGATAAGTCCACTGTGGTGCATGTTCACGCTATTGGCCCCGGCCTGGTGGTGCCGCTGTTACGTTTATTGGGTAAAAAAGTGGTTTTTACTCATCATGGACCGGATTATGAACGTCAGAAATGGGGATTTCTGGCTAAAAAAGTGCTGTTGCTGGGTGAAAAGGTTGCAGTGAAATATGCCAATGAAGTGATTGTGATCTCCGAAGTCATTAACGAGATGATCAAAAGAAAATATGGCCGGGATGATGCGCATCTTATTTATAACGGTGTGAACCTATCTCAGCAATTGACACCTGAAGTGATTAATCAAACGCTGTCGCGTTTTTCCCTTCAGCCGCAAAACTATGTGGTTGCAGTAGGCCGTTTCGTGGAAGAAAAAGGTCTGCACGACCTTATCGCCGCCTATAAGCAATCAGGCATCCAGATGCCGCTGGTTTTGGTTGGCGATGCTGATCACCCGACTGCATATAGCGAACGGTTAAAACAGTTAGCCCATGAAACCCCCAATGTGATCCTGACCGGATTTTTAATGGGGCACGAACTACAAACTGTCTTTTCACAAGCTAAACTATTTGTAATGCCCTCATATCATGAAGGGTTACCTATTGCGTTGCTGGAGGCAATGTCGTTCTCATTGCCTGCCGTGGTCAGTAATATTCCAGCCAATCTGGAGGTGAAATTAGCATCAGACGCGTATTTCAATGTAGGAGACGTGGCAGATTTATCTGAAAAAATCGCACAGCGTTCTAAATCGTTATCTGTTGATTACTCTGAATATTTACAACGGTATAATTGGCAAAAAATCGCGCAACAAACGATGGCCGTTTACACCTCAGTAAATAAATTATCGAGTTAATACATCAATAGGTTAATAGTGAACGAATCTAATAAACGCCCGTTAGTCATTGAACGCTTCTATGAAGCGCTTGATGACAAAACCGACACAGAACTGACATTGGAACAACGACTGGCTGTTGAGCAGGCAGTGTTGTCTGTCACGGCATCGTCAATGCATTGGATCGATGTGCGTAAAAGTTTTCCTTTTTTGAACCGGCGCTATTACTTCGTTTTTTTGTTCGGTCTGGACCACCGTAAGCGTCCACGTAAAGAATCGACGCTATTTCGCATTCTGCTGACGGCGTTGATCCTGTTTCTTGGGTTGTTCTGCACGCTTGCGACGTTATTAACGCTATATATGATTAAGTCTGCCTTGGGTATTGACATTTTCCCACATTTCCACTTAGGGATTTGGGATTGGTGGCTCAGCCTGAAGGATCACTGACCTCCGGTTTCTGCTGATGTGGAAATAAGGAGTCATAAATGAACTTTAAAGTTATTGCGTTAGGAGGTTTGTTATTTTCGGCGTTGGGGATGGCTGGCGAATCTATGACGACCGTCACTCCCAGAGGGCTAAATGGTCCGTTAACCAATCCGGGCAATGGCGTTGCCAGCTTTAATAAAGGTAATGGCATCACATTATCGCTGGCTGATTATCCTGATACCGGTATTGAATATGATCGCTTTTACTGGAGCGAACTGGAGCCGGCAGAAGGGCAATATAACTTTCAGCTTGTGGATGCCGTTTTCGATCTGGCTCGCCAGCATCAGCCTGCGATGGCGGTAGGGCTGCGTTTTATGGCTCTGGATGAGCCTGCCAGTGGCTCAAAAATTCCTGATTGGTTGATCCAAAAAGGCATCAAAGGGGAGTGGACGCCGGATAAAAAAACGTTTGTACCGGATTGGACCGACCCGGTGTTTATCAAATACAGCCAGCGTTTGCTTAACGCTTTTGGTAAGCGTTATGACGGTAATTTAAACCTGGCTTATATCGATATTGGCTTGATAGGTTCATGGGGCGAGTGGCACAACAGCAATTTTCCCTCGATTAAGCCGCTACTGGAGCGCTATACCTCAGCCCAACTGGATACATACGTCAACATGTATGTTACGGCGTTTCCCAACAGCCCAAAAATTATGTTAATTAACGGTGGCGATACGCTGGCAAGTGCAGCGAAACAAGGCGCGGGATGGCGTGCAGATTGCTGGGGAGACTGGCATAACTTTTCAGCAACATGGAGTCACATGCAAGATTATTATCCTCAACAGCTACAGAATGCTGGAGTCCTTTATCCAAATTTTAGTTCTGTGTGGCAACGTGCGCCGGTGAGTCTGGAAATCTGTGGTTATATGTCGGAGTGGCAGAGCGTTCAGCATTATACGCGTGAGCAAGTGCAGGCGACATTTGACTGGGCGCTGGCACAACATGCCAGTACCATTAATTTGAAATCGCGCATCGTACCCGCTGCATATCGGGATATTGTGGATAACGCGTTGACTAAGCTTGGCTACCGTTTCCGCCTGGCTTCTTTAACCCATGAGTCTGAATTGGCGAAAGGGCAGAGCCTGACATTAAACAGCCAGTGGTTTAATGACGGTGTAGCACCCATTTATCTGAAATATGATTTGGCTTATCGTGTAGCGAATGATGCTAATAACGTGATGATTATGGGTAAAACGACGGAGAATATCCGTGCCTGGCTGCCGGGGCAGCATTTGTTCATTTATCAACTGGCAATGCCGGAAGCGCTGCCAGCCGGGCAGTATAATATCGATGTGGCGATGCTGGATGCGAAAGGGGTATCACGAATTAATCTTGCCAACGAAGGCAAACAGGCTGATGGTTGGTATCGGGTTTCCACAGTAACGGTGCGCTGAGCGCGGAATAAAGAATAGATATTCATATGCTGAAAAATATTGGCCATGTATGGCGTGAAGTTAAAGCAGCGGGCAGTGTTAAAGCTAAACTGGTAATATTGTTGTTTCGCCTTGCTACCCTCTACCAGTCATCAAATGCGCTGCTGAAAATTATCAGCATTCCTTTTGTGATTCTGAATAAAGTTATTAATGAGTGGGTGTTCTGTGTGGAAATTCCACACAGAACCCAAATTGGTTTTGGGCTGAAAATATATCACCCTCACTGCATTGTGGTGAATTATGACGTAATCATTGGGGACAACTGTACGTTACGGCAGGGCGTGACCATTGGCAGTGTGATAAACCGTGATGGTCAGGTCACGAAAAGCCCGGTATTGGGTAACCAGGTGGAGCTTGGCGCCAATGCCATTCTGCTTGGCGATATTACGTTAGGTGATAACGTAAAAGTGGGGGCCGGAACGGTGGTCACCAAGAGTCTTGCTGCGAATAAAGTGGTCGTGGGGTATGGGGTCAGGGAGTTGAATTAAATGCGTGCAGGCGCTGTGTGCGTGTAGTCCCCCCAGAATTTAGTCTTACCGCGTAATAGAGTTCTCTGGTTAAAAAGCATCCTAATGCAGTTAACCGTGAACTTTTACATGTTGAAAATTAAACCTAAACCATACTCAAGGAATTGATAATAAATGAAAAACAATCAAGCCAGCATTATGATTGATGTCAGTATCAAAACATGGTTATCATGATGCTATTTTTTGATGCTGAGATTATGGATTGTGGAAAAAGAGCTTGAAGATTATTTAAGGGATGTCTTGAAAGTTTGCAGTTCTCGGGCGATTTTTGTAATAAATCATATCGTTCAATATGGATCAATAAACTCTGAACAAATTAGAAATGCTGGTTTTGTTCATGGAGCTCGCGCCGTTGGTGATGTAAGAGACAACGGAGTTCCACTAATAACTAGAAACATTAAGAGTTCTGACAATAGAACAATAGCCGAATATATATTTGGTCCCGCTTCAGATATTAAAAAACACAAATTCGGCGGTAGAATAAACTTTCCTCACTCTTTAAAAGGTAAACTTATAGAGCGTGATGGCCTATTCTGTTCAATATCCAAACAGCCTCTTCCCGCTTATGAATTACAAATCGATCACAGAGTTCCATATTATATCTCTGGGGATATTGCAGGAGAGCGCAACTCTGAAGATTTCATGCTTCTATCAAAATCTATGCAGAGATCCAAATCCTGGGACTGTGAGCATTGTGAAAATCTGAAAAATTATTTTGATCTAAATATTTGCAAGACTTGTTACTGGGCTACCCCAGAAAATTATACACACGTTGCGATGCGCACCCAGAGAAGTATAAATCTGACCTGGGAAGGTAAAGAAGTTAAAGATTTTGATAGCCTATACAAGGAGAGCGTTAACATTGGCTGCTCTCCTCAGGAATTGATAAAAGCTATAATTCACAAGCGCTATAATGGTTAGGCGAACATTTTAAGCTGAACGTTTCCCCTGGTAAATTCACCCCGTTCAACCAGAGCGGGAGATAGATATAGAGACTCAATAGTCACATCATCTCTTCCCAGAAGGGTGGCCTGACTCGATCTGCCAGCATGAATGCCTGTTTTTGTCAGGCCTAACTCTGCTGGCAGTTCATTACCATAGGTCCTATCTCCACAAGTCCCATCAAATGATAGTAGATAAGGAATACCGCGCTGATTAAGGTCACTAAGCCCTTCGATTAAACGCTCCAAATCTAATAAATATGCATACCTAGGATCTTTTTTATTGCTTGTTCCTTGCCAAGGTGGATCCATATAAACAACATCTTCAGGAGTTACATCTTTGAGTATTTCCATGAAGTCACCTGAGCGAAATTCAACTTTTCCAGATAATAACCTCGATACTCTATCAGCTTCCCTTTTCACACGATCAGGCTTCGTTCCTAGTCTCCGATTATCTGGAGATTGATTAAACTCGCCTTGAACATTGAATCTAATAGCATTTTTTACACAACGTGCGACTAAATAAAGAAACTTAACTGGATCGTTATCAATATTGAACTGATTTCTGGTTTTAGAAAAAAAATCTTTTGGATCATAAAGTTGGGCATTCCAAAGTCTATGGTACTCATCCGCAACCTTATCGGGAGAATCAATGATAGCCTTCCACAGGTCAATTAGTGGTTTATATTTATCACCTATAACATAACCCCTTGCTATTTCCTGACTCGCAGCAGATAAGGTGATTGCAGCCGAACCAGAAAAAGGTTCAAAAAGTCTTCCTTCAACCTTAAATTCAATATTACTTAATATTTCATTTGCTATTTTTCTTTTACTTCCTTGGTAAGGAATTATATGAGGAACACTCATTTTAAATGGCCTCTTTATTTACTGAGTAATACTGTGTTCCACCACGTTTATTTACTATGAATATTGGTGTTTGACCATTTTCTTTTCTTCTTTTTTCACGCCTATAAATTATCGAGTAAAGCGATTTTTCCGGAGTTTTTCCAGCCAGACTAGTATTATTGATAGCATTTATTGCATTAACTATCTCTCTCAGATTTAGAGGCTGCACAGCAGACTCTAACACTTGGAGCATAAGTTGTTCATTACGACTCACATTTCTGTCCCAAGGCATATATCAAGCACTTTTTATGGCTATTAATAATAATATCATAGCATGCAATGGCATGCTAGGTCTACAGCTTACATAGTGGCTCTGACAACTAAATAGCTGCGCCAAATAGTAGATCACTTGGAGGTAACTCAGTCTGAATTGTGCGTTGCTGGTACAACTTGTGAAACACTTACCCTGTGATTTCGGTTACCAGTGTCAGCAACACTGATATAAGACCGCAAAGCGGTCATTAAGCGGTGTTGTTGACACCAGCGCTCCCGCTGGAGCACTGAGCTGCTGACAATAAAAATCAATGAGATAACAGGATGCCAGTTCCATGCCGGTATAATCCGTCGCTGGTTGCCTGCGGCGGGGCTGGTATGGTGACGGGCCGTACCGACACTGTATATCTGTGACCCGCACCAGGCAGAAAAAATGGCGGCTATCCATAAAGTTTATTACGCTTTGTTATTAAATCCTCAGAAAGACAAATTATTTATATTCCCGCTATCGGTCAAAAATTTTAATGCTGTATAACCTACTATTATCTTAGCGACTAATTTAATAAAGAGGTGTTAATGAGTATTGAAATTAAAATAATCAACCAACCGGCTGACGATAAGCAGGTTATGGAGTTAATACAACTTTTAAATGATTCTCTTTCGAATATCAGCGGTAGTGATGGTTCAAAACGCGCAGCGTTGTCCAATTTTTCTCAGGAGGGCGCTTTATTTTTGTTGGTTTTGAATAAGGGTAAGGCTGTAGCTTGTGGTGGGTTTCGGCCATTAATGGCGCATGTGTGTGAAATTAAAAGAATGTTTTCATTAGAAAAAAATAAGGGATTTGGTCGAATGGTCCTTCAGGCTCTGGAAACGGCTGCATTTGATTATGGTTACCTTTCTGTCTGCCTTGAGACTCGGAAGGTAAATGAGGCTGCGGTGCGGTTTTATTTGGCAAATGGTTATCATGTTATTGATAATTATGGTATTTACAAGGGGCGGGAAGAAGCGATTTGTTTTGAAAAGAAACTATTAGGCTAAATGGCTTCTCAAATAAATAGCTTCTCAAATTAGTCGATCACTTAAATGGAACTGCGGATTTGGGTTGAGCGATCTGATCAATCGCCAAAAATCATACATCACCAACTGAACTAAGCGATGCCGATCATAGCTGCTATCCCCGGTGAAGAGCGACAACTAATGCGTAAAGCAGCCCAGCAACGCGTGATAAAAATCATGCCAGACGGCTGCCGTACTGATGCTGCAGTGAGGAATGACCGTCACCGAGGTCGCCAACATGCTATACGCTACCCGTTCTTCCGTTGAAAGAGGGATAAATTAGTTTACTTTACAGGGCATTGAAGGGCTAAAAGCCTCAGATCAGCACGTGCTCCACTGTGGCTGGCCGCCGATATTATTCAGGCGTTGCCGCTGCTGATCGTCAACAGGCTTTTTGATATAACGCGTCACCGCGCTACCTTGCATTGGTATCTGAAACAGGCAGATACATGTGATCATTACTGGTCAGGTAAGCCAATTTATGAATGCCGATTTGTCGTTACCCGGTAATAAGTATGGGCTGGTTAAAGTGGAGCGGTAATATGATGCGTTAATTAATGTATAAGAAAGTCATATCAATTAAAATATGACTGTTGTCAGATGTGAATTAAATCATTTTTCCAGATTTTATTTCTTTATATTGTAATCTTGCATGATTAAATTTTGAAATT
>NZ_JAAVXH010000029.1:0-1221 GCF_012273755.1 Dickeya sp. CFBP 2040 | reverse complement strand
TTCCAGTTGGTGTTGTGTCTGACTGTAGATACGAAACGCGGTCCACTTTACTTCCAGAATGCGTGAAAACAGCAGGTGTTGTAAGGGAGGTAAGCGCTGTTCTTCTTCGGTAACTCGCCAGGGTGACTCTGCTGATAGCATGGGGAGGCGGTGTCAGAAAGCTGGTGATCAGCGTTCCCTCTGGTTTCAGGGCTTGATTGAATACCCGATAAAGATCAGTGACTTTTTCATCATCCGGCTCATAAATGTTCAGTCCGTTACTGGTGAGAACATCTACCGGTTCTGGCAGTTGCAATGTCCAAGCATCACCCTGCAGTAGCGTGATGCGATTATCACAATGTTGCTGTCTCGCTAGTGACTCAGCTGCCTCCAGCGCCTGATTATCCAAATCTACGCCGATTAGCCGTACATCCTGATGGTGAGAATAATCCAGCAACAATAAATCACCCATCAGCCCGCAGGGAACTGATGCCAGTACCATTCCATCATGCAAACGCGATTGCAATTGCTGGCGGAAAATACCAAACCGTTCACGCGTGGCCAGTACGACAGGGAATCTCTCATAGATCAATTTTTCCAAATCACTATGGGATGACAACGTTGCAGTAGCGGATGGGTAGGTAACCAGATTGTGGGTCCAGTAGGTATTTAACCCACGGTGTGCTAGCAAAAATTGCCCCAGTTCGAACGTAGCCAGTTCTTCTGCAATCGCGATTTGTCTTCCACTGTCGCGCCGGGAAGATCGCCTGCCTGCTGGATTCTAGTTCTGACAGCATTGAGCATAGCGTAGTGATCATCCGGGGAGTGTAATTGATGCGATAGCAACTGTCCTTGTCCAGAATGCAGAGATGTATTTTTCATGATGAGGTCCTGTTTGCCAGCTTATTACGTGAATAAAAACGGTGAATATCCGACCAAGGCAATGATGGCAATGCAAGATGAATGTGTGCGCCCGATTCCATTTTGCACCAGTGTTTTGTTGCTTATCATTATGGTTTTTTATTGTTATAAAAAATGTTGTTTATTGTTGTCGGTGGGGGATTTGTCCGAAAGCTGTATCTGCAGGTAATAAAATAGATCGTATATCCAGGGAGCCCGATTATTAGAGCACCTGGATGACGGGCAAAGGGAATTGTAGACGGTTTGTAAAGAATAATCTGATGCTGATCAATGTGATATGGAGAGAGAAAAGGAATTATCAAGACGACCTGCCAGACAATT